>JBOGGK010000224.1:0-18465 GCA_050744045.1 Acidimicrobiales bacterium
CCACAGGCCAAGCGGCTGCGCCAGGCCCCCGGCGGCACATGAGCGCCCAAGCGCTGCGCGCCAGCAAGAACGCCACCGCGATGGGCGCTACCAGCACGAGGCTGGGCGCGCTGTAACAGGTCCACAAGGTACGCAACCGGTGCTGTTCGCGCCGGGCACGCAACCGGCCGGCTTGCGAGGCGTCGGTGGCCGTACCCTGGCGGAGCCCGTTCAGGGTCGCCTCCAGGTGGCGCGCCACCGCCTGGGGCGCGACCACTACCCTCGCCCCTGCGAGCTGGGCGCGCCAGCTCATCTCCAGGTCCTCGCCCGGCTCGCCGATGCCGGGCTCGAAGCCGCCCAGGGCCCGCCACAGATCCAAGCGGACGAGCACCGCACAGCTCGGGGCCAGGAAGACGGGCCGGGCGGCGTCGTGCTGGCCCTGGTCGAGCTCCCCCGGTTCGACCAGCTGGTAAGCCGCCCCGAGGCGGTCGGCACCCATGCCTACCGAGAGCAACCGGTCGGCGGCGTCCCAAAAGACGCATTTAGGGCAGACCAGGCCGGCGTTGCTCCGGTACGCCTCCTCGAGCAGCAGCCTCACCGCGTCGGGTGCCAATACGACGTCGTCGTGGCACAAGAGCACGTGGGCCACCCCGTCTACCATGCCCAACGCCCCGTTGGCCGCCTGGGCAAAGCCGGTGCCCTGGTCGAAAGAGGCGAGGTGGGCGTCTGGGAGCACAGCCGCCACCCTCTCGGCCGTCGACCCGTCCTCGCCGACCGACGCCACCAGCACCGAAAGGCGGGGGTAGTCCTGGCCGGCCAGGGACTGAAGCGTCTGTTCGAACCACCGCCCCGGCTGGCAGGCCACCACGACTGCGACCACGGGCGGCGCGGCCGGATCCACACCCATCAGGGAACCCGAGCGTAGCAGGGCATTGCTCGGCACCAGCGGTACGCTTGCGCCCATGGCTGAGCTCGATTTGGGCCGGTTCGCCAAGACATTGGAGCAACCGGCGTATATTGCTGTGGGTTTCGGCGTACTCGGGTTCCAGCGAGCGCGGGTGTGCCAGAGGGCCTGGCAACGCCGCCTTGTCGAGGGTGCGAGGCGCTTACGCGATGACCTCGCCAGGGATGCCGGCCCGGTGCCTCGAGCATCCCGGAGGCCGCTGCAACGTGTGGTCCCCGGCGCGCGGCCCGGGACAGGCAAGCCACTGCTCCGATCGCTCTCGGACGTCGTTGGCGGGGCCACCGACCGGCTGGGCCCGTTGGTGTCGGAGGCCACCGACCGGCTGGGCCCGTTGGTGTCGGAGGCCACCGACCGCCTACCGCCGGAGGCCAAAGAGCTCCTCACCGCGGCTGGGGACGTCGTGGTCGACCTCTCCGGCGAAGCCCGGGAAGTGGCCAAAGAAGCGGCCGCCTTCGGGCGCTTCGCAATCGAGGTCCTGCGGGCGCCGGTGCGCCGCTCCGCCTCCCCCTGACCGGTCCAGCTCAGCCAGGCAGTGACGCCAGCACGTCGGACAGCGTCTGGTCGAGGGGGACCCGGGGCTCCCAGCCGGTCAGAGCCTTCAAGCGGCTGGGGTCTCCCGCGTGCCTGGGCACGTCTGCAGGCCTCGCCCGGGCGGGGTCGGCCCACACCGGGGCGTCGGTGCCGGCAAGCGCCATCAGCCGGCGAAGCAGGTCGGATATGGGCACCGCCTCGCCCCCGCAGACGTTGTAGGCCTCCCCGGGCTCGCCGTCGAGCACCAGCAGGCGATAGGCCCTCACCACATCGCGCACGTCGATGATGTCCCGGCTGACCTCGAGGTTCCCTGTCGCAACCCGATCCAGCTGCCCGCGGGCTGCTCGCCGGACCTGGACAGCGAGGTCGGGCACCACGAAACCCTGCGACTGGCCCGGCCCGGTGTGGTTGAACGCCCGCGCCCGGACAACCTCGACCCCCCGCCCCAACCACGCCTGCAGGCCCACCATCTCAGCCGCCGCCTTGCTGGCGGCATAGGGGGTGACCGGTGCGAAGGGCTCGGCCTCACGCACGGGCATCCGCTCGGGCGCCACCCGGCCGTAGACCTCGGCCGAGCTCACGACCAGGATCCGAGGGGGGTGGTCGAGGTGGGCGGCGGCGGAGCAGAGCTGGAGAGTGCCCAGCGCGTTGACGGCGAAAGTGCCGGCGGGGTCTTCCCACGAGCGCTGGACATTCGACTGAGCCGCCAGGTGGTACACCGCTTCGGGCTGAGCGGAGCCGACCACTTCGTCCAGGGCCAAGGCGTCGGTTATGTCGGTGGCCTCGGGCAGTTCGGCTACGTCGTCCCCCTGGTCCTCCAGATGCCTCACGAGCCAGGGGCCGACGAAACCGCGGCTGCCGGTGACCAAGACGCGCATCGGGCGCGACCCTATACGAGGGCCGCCAGTCACGGGGGCGTGCCCGACGTGCGATCCTTGAGCGATGGGGAGGGATGGAGCAGCGCTGGCGGCGGTGGCCAGCTCCGGCCAACCGACGGCAAGCTCGCGGCGGCTAGCGCCGGCGCCCCCCTTTCTCCAGCGCCTCCTCGAACAAGGACAAAAGCCGGCGGGGGTCGCCTACCAAGACCGCCTCCCGGCCTCGCCGCTTCTCCCTGCTCGACGGGCCAGGGGGGAGCATGGCGACTATGGCCCTGGCGAGGGTGGCGCGGTCGCCCGGCGGGCACAGCTTGCCTGCGGCGGCCGGCGCGTCCCGCAGCATCTCCGGGGCGCCGCCATGGTCAGTGACCACCACCGGCACCCCCGAGGCCAACGCCTCCACCGCCACCAAACCGAACGGCTCCGGTTCCGTCGAGGGCATTACGAACAGGTCGAGGTCGGCCATGAACTCGGCCATGTCTTCCCGGGCGCCCAGCCAATGGACCCCTTCGGACCGGCGGGCGATGGCCAAGAGGTTCTCGGCGTAAGCTTCCTTGCCCCCGACAACGGCGCCGGCGATCGCCAGCTCGGCGTCCGGGCGCAGGCGCCGCACGTCCGGGAAGGCGCCGAGCAGGACGTCGAAACCCTTCCAGGTGTCGAGCCGGCCCGCCGCCCCGACCAGCACCGCGTCGTCGGCGATCCCGGCCCGGGGGCGCAGGCCACCGGCGCGCTGGGGCGAGAAGCCGTCTTCGGGCCTCAGCCCGTCGTGGACGACCACGACGTTCGGGCTCCTGAACTGCGCCGCCACCGTCTCCGACACCGCCACCAGGCGCCAGGCAAAACGCCGGGTCAGGCGGCGTTCGACCCCGAGCGCCCACTTCGACTGGACGACGACCTCGCGCCCGTGCCAGAGGTGGGGCCGGCCCGATAGCCATGCCACTGCCCACCCGTACCAGCAGTGAAGAGAATTGCTGTGCACCACGCCGGGCCGCACCCGCCGGGCCAACCAGAGGATCCGCAGGACCGAGACGGGCCACAAAGCGGCGTAGGCCAACCAGTAGCCGAGCCCGCCGCTTCCGGTCAGCCGGCGCATGGGGACCACGTGGACGGTCGCCCCGCCGGCGCGCAGCTCGCTCGCCAGGGGGCCGGGGGCCGGTATCACCACATGGCATTCCCAACCGCCCGCCTTCAGGTGGCGGCACATGCGCAACAGCGCCTGGCTCGACCCGCCCCGGTCCGCCACGGGCTGCACCGACAGGATCGTTTTCGTGCGCATAGCGATCAACGTCGAGCAGCTCTTTTACCGGGCCCCAGGGGGAACGGGCCGCTACGCGGCGCGGCTCGTGTCCTCTCTGGCCCGGGAGTTTAGCGGCGACCTCATAGTGCCCTTTTCAGCCTGGCACCGTCGGGGGGAGGCCGAGGAGGTCTTCACGCGCTTCGGTCTACCCTCCGACGCTGCCGCCCGCCTGGTCCGGGCCCCTTTGCCGCGCCCGGCATTGTTCGAGGCTTGGAACTCGCTCGCCTTCCCCGGCCCTGGGCTGCTTTCGAGCAAGCTGCGCGGCGCCGACGTAGTCCATGCGCCTTTGCTCGCCGTCCCTCCCGTCCGCTGCCCGCTCGTGGTCACCGTCCACGACACCGGCTTCGCCCTCTTCCCCGAGTCCTACCCCCGGCGCGGCCTGCGGTTCCACTCCCGGGCGCTGCAGCGGGTGGCGGGCCGGGCGAAGCTGGTAGTGACGGCGACGCACGCCGCTGCCGCCGAGATCGTCGAGCACTCACGGATACGAGAGGACCGGTTGCGGGTGGTCCCCCACGGCGTCGACCACCGGGTGGCGACACCGGAGGAAAAGGGCCGCGCCCTCGAAAGGTACGGCCTCGGCAACGTGCCCTACGTACTGTGGGTCGGGAGCTTGGAGCCCCGCAAAAACGTAGGGGCGGTGGTCCGGGCCTTCGCCCGCCTGGGCGCCGGCCACCCCATGAGCGCCGGCCGCCCCGTGAGCGCCGGCCGCGCCGCCTGGGCGCACCGCCTCGTGCTGGCAGGCCCGTTAGGGTGGCTCCATCAGGGCCTCATTGCAGATTCTGAACGCGCCGCCTTGGGTGAGCGGCTCAGGATCTTGGGCGCCGTGGGCGAGGACGACCTCCGGGGCCTGTACGCGGGGGCAGCCTTGTTTGCTTTCCCCAGCCTGCACGAGGGCTTCGGGATGCCCGCGCTCGAGGCCATGGTCCAAGGGACCCCCGTCGTGTGCTCGGACCTGCCGGCACTGCGCGAGGTAACTGGGGGGGCGGCGGTGCTGGTCCCACCCGACGACATCGACCAATGGGCAGGCGCCATCGAAGAAGTGGCCGCCCCGGGCGCCCGGCGGGAGGCCCTGGTGTCGGCGGGCCTCGACAGGGCCCGTGAGTTCAGTTGGGGAGCAACGGCTCGGATGACCCACCGGGTCTACGAAGAAGCACTCGCGTGAAACCGTGAGCGCCCGTGGCGCCGGCGGGCCGCGACCGGCGCAGAGGGGTTGCCGGCAAGCGCCGCGGTCGGCGCACCCTGCTGGGGCGCGTGCCATTGCGGCGGCCACGATCGTCGCCGCCGGCCTCCCATCCATGGCGGTCCTCGGTCCTTGGGGCGCCGCCGGGGCTACGAGCGCCGCGAGGCAAACCCGCTCGCCGGCAGGGCTGAGCGCGGCGCTGGGACGGGGGGGCCGGGCAAAGACGTTCCTCGGCCCGTACGGGGTCGAGTCGCCGGCGGTGATCGCCGAGAACAAGCGGCCTGGCACCACCTCATGGCAGCTTTCCGGCACCCATGCCAAGGGTTACATAGAGGGTTTTGCAAACAGGACTTATGCGGCGGCAGGTAACCGCTTCGGCCTGTACGTATCGACCTCGGCCCACTCGTTCCGGGTCGTCGCCTACCGGATGGGTTATTACCAGGGAAAGGGAGGCCGCCAAGTATGGGCCTCGCCCCGCCTGCCCGGGCGGGCCCAGCCCGCCTGCCCGGTTACACCGGTTACCAATATGGTCAGCTGCGAAAACTGGCACCGGTCCATTACCGTCACCGTGCCCAGCACCTGGCCTTCCGGCGACTACCTGCTGAAGCTCATCGGCAGCGGGGGCCAGCAGGGGTACGTGCAATTGACGGTATGGGACCCATCCAGCCATTCCGCCTACCTGGTAATGGCGCGCTCGCTGACAGAGCAGGCCTGGAACCCCTTCGGGGGCTACGACCTCTACCAGGGGGAGGGTACCTGCCCACCGGGGTCGGCCACCTACCCCCCTTGCAACCGCGCCCGCGTTGTCTCTTTTGACCGGCCGTACGGCTGGGGAGCGGGGGCGGCCGATTTCCTCGGCAACGAGTACCCGTTGGTGCGATGGGCCGAACAGCACGGCCTCGACGTCAGCTACTGCACCGACATCACCGTTTCCGCCCATCCCGGCGTCCTCTTGGACCACAGGGCCCTGCTTTCTCTCGACCACGACGAAGTCTGGACGAACTCGGAGCGGCTGGCGGCGCTGGTAGCACAAGCAAGGGGCATAAACGTTGTCTTCTTCGGAGCTGCGCCGGTGCTCCGACATGCTCGGTTGCAGTCGTCGCCCTTGGGGCGCGACCAGGAAGAGGTCGACTACCGGGACGCTGCAGAGGACCCCCTGGACGCAAAGGCCAACCCCGACGAGGTCACCGGCAACACCTGGAGCTCCCCCCCGACCAACTGGGACGAAGCCGGCTTCGTGGGCGAGATGTACTCGGGGTACATGGTGCCCAACGCCCCGCCGGCCGCGTTCGTCGTCTGGGACCCCTCGTCGTGGCTGTTCAAGCGCACCGGCTTGACCAAGGGGTCGTCGGTCCCCGACGTCATAGCCTCGGACATCGACCACCTGGACCCCTCAGGGCCGCTACCGGCAGACCTGCAGGTCATGGGCCACTCCCCGGTGCCGCTTGCGGAGGCCTACACAAACCAGGGCACCTGGGGCAACCACACCTTCTCGGACATGACCTATTACACCGACCGCAAGAGCGGGGGTGGCGTCTTCGACAGCGGGACAGTCAACTGGCTCACCGCTTTGGCGACATGCACTCGGGCCGCTTGCCCCGCCACCAAGCTAGGTAGGATCACCGGCAACTTGCTCTCGGTGTTCGGCCGGGGGCCGGCCGGAAGGTCCCACCCCTCGGTCCCCAACTGGCGCTCGGTGACGCCGCCGGGTTCGTAGAGGGCCTCGCCTGACGTACGCTCGGCCGGTGCCTAAGATCACTGAGCCAGAGGCAATCAGGGACGTCCTGTTGGTAGAGCCGGACCGCCACGGAGACGAAAGAGGCGTCTTCATCGAGACCTATAGGCGCAGTTGGTTCCCCCTCGGCCGAGAAATGGTGCAGCTCAACCGGGCCGACCGTCAAGCAGGATCGATCGTCGGGCTGCACTACCACCTGCACCAGGCTGACTACTGGACCGTCCCCAGGGGACGAGCGCGCGTCGTCCTCCACGACTTGAGAGCGGGCTCGCCCACCGACGCCTCGACGCTCTGCCTGGAACTGAGCTCGGAGAACTGCCTCGGTGTGTTCATTCCACCCGGCGTCGCCCACGGCTTCGCCAGCCTGACTGACATGACCATCGCCTACATGGTCGACAGTTACTACAATCCGGCCGACGAGCTGGGGGTGGCCTGGGATGACCCTGATATCGGCGCCGAGTGGGGAGCCGACAACCCCGTCATCTCCAAGCGGGACCAGGCGAACCCGCGCCGTTCTGAGATCAGCCCCGCCCTGAAGCCTTACGACGGCCTGCGCCGGTGAAAAGCAAACTGCTGGCGAGGGGCCCGGCGACCGGGCTGCCGGCACGAGGCCCCCGGGGGGCCCTGAGGGTCGTTGCCCTCGCCGGCGGAGTGGGCGCTGCCCGCATGCTAAGCGGCTTAGCGGCAGTGGTGGGGCAGCCGGCGATCACCGCCGTCATCAACACGGGTGACGACACCGTGCTCCACGGCCTCTACGTGAGCCCAGACATCGATACCGTCACCTACACCCTGGCCGGAGTGGCCAACCCCCTCACTGGTTGGGGGCTGGAGGACGAGACCTGGTCGGTCATGGGAGCGCTGCGGCCCTTCGAGGCCGTGGCCCCGGCCGAGCGGTCGAACCTTACGTGGTTCAACCTGGGTGACCGAGACTTGGCGACCCATATGTTCCGCACGGGCCGGATGGCGGCAGGAGCAACCCTTTCGACGGTGACAGCCGAAATTTGCCGCCGCTTCCGGGTCGGGGCCCGGCTTCTGCCCATGACCGACGACCGGGTCGAGACCAGGGTGAGGGTGAAGGACCTCCCGGGGCGGCCGAACTTCGGCGGCTCCAGCGGCTCCAGCGGCTCCGACGGCCTCGACCGCTTCGAGGGCTCCGGCGCCCTCCACGACCTCGACCGCCCCGACCCCGCAGCAGGCGCCGCCTCCGGGCCCAGCACCCCGGAAAGTTTGGTCGAGGTCGGGTTCCAGGAGTACTTCGTGGGGCTCCGCCACAGCGTCGAGGTGAAGGGGATCCGCTTCGTCGGCGCCGCCGCCGCCGCTCCCGCCCCCGGCGTCGTCGAAGCCATCGAAGAGGCCGACATATTGGTCGTGTGCCCGTCGAACCCCATCGTCTCGATCGGCCCGGTCATGGCCGTACCTGGGATCGCCGAAGCCGTGGCCAGGCGCCGGGAAAGTACGGTAGCAGTTTCCCCCATCGTCGCCGGCAAAGCCCTCAAGGGACCGGCCGACCGGATGCTCGCCGAGCTCGGCTACGAACCCACGACGGTCGGCGTGGCGGAGCTGTGGGCGCCAATAGCGGGAACCCTCGTCGTGGACTATGCCGACGCCGGTACTGCTCCTCGAGTTGAAGCCCGCGGCATGCGCTGCCTCGTGGCCCCCTCGGTCATGTCCGGGCCGGACGAGGCCGCCAACCTGGCCCGCGCCGTGCTCAGCGCCGGCGCCGTCAACTGACGGCACCAAGGACCCGCCGGCTATGTTCGTCGCCGTGCACCCCCGGGGCCGATGATCTCCCTGGTCCCGGTGACCGGGATGGGGGAAGTTTCGCCGGGGGACGAGATCGCCGACCTTGTCTTGGCCGCCGTCGAGCTCGCTTCCTATGACGTGCTCGTGGTGACCCAGAAGGTCGTCTCCAAGGCCGAAGGCCGCCTCGCCGAGATAGACGAGAGCGACCCGGGCGCCCGGCGCAAGTTGGTGCTCTCGGAGGCCGCCCGCGTGCTCCGCGAGCGCGACGGGCTCCTCATCACCGAGACACGTCACGGTTTCGTATGCGCAAACTCGGGCGTCGACCTCTCGAACATGGCGCCGGGGCGTGCCGCGCTCCTGCCGGTCGACCCCGACCGCAGCGCGCGCCACATCAGGGACGCCGTCAGGGCCCGTACCGGCGCCGTCGTCGGCGTAGTCGTCTCTGACACGTTCGGCCGGCCCTGGCGCAACGGCCTCACCGACGTGGCTATCGGGTGTGCCGGCATCGCCGCCGTCGTCGACCTACGGGGCACCACCGACACCGCCGGACGGCCTCTCGTCGCCACCGAGGTCTGCCTCGTAGACGAACTGGCCGCCGCCGCCGAACTGGTCAAGGGCAAATCGAGCGGTGTGCCCGCGGTGGTCGTGCGAGGCGTGGACCCGAGCCTGTTCAGGGAGGCGTCGGTGCGGGCCGAGGTGGTGAGGCCGCACAGGTTCGACTTGTTCCGCTGAGGACAGCCCCGACCCGGGGCAAACGAGCTTCCGCCCTATCCCTCGGGCTATTCCCTCAGGCTAGGGGCGCTGCTGGCCAACTCCGCCGGCCCCGGGCTTCCCCTCTGGCATCGAGGCACCCTGCCCGAGCCAGATGACGTCCTGCGGTTGGTACCAGTCCGTGTGGCCGCATGCCCTACAGGCCAGCTCGATCGGCCCCTCGAGACCCATCGGCTGCCCGTAGTCGACGTTGGCAGCCGGGATCTCGGCCAGGAAAGCATCCTCGCATTCTTTGCAGGTGACTTGGAAGGCGCCTACAAGCTTGATCTCGTCCTCCCCGTAGCCATCGGCGTAGCCGCAATGGGCGCAGGTGACCGGGAACGGGAGCAGGCGGTGGTCCCCGTCCCAATCGGTCTCCAAGCGGCGTTCACAGCTCCTGCAGTTGCAAACGTAAGCCGGCATTGCCGGCTACCTTCCCGAACCACGGCCGCTCTAACCCGACCCGGTCCCTTCTAACCAGCTCGGGCGCCGGAGCGCGCCCAGTCGATCACCGCCGCCGTCCCGTTTTCGATGGTTGTCCATGGCTTCCACCCGAGGTGGATGAACGCTCGTTCCGGGTGGAGGCAGTTACGCTCCAGCTCTCCTGGCCGCCCCGGCGCATAGATCGGCGGCTGGGTAACGCCGGCGTGGCGGGCCAGGGCTGTGTACAGCTCGTTCACGCTCGTCTCCGTGCCGGTCCCGACGTTGCAGACGAGACCGCTACCCCGCCAGCCAGCCCTGGAGAAGGCGTCGACCACGTCGTCGACATAGACGAAGTCGCGGGTCTGCTTGCCGTCCCCGAAGACCAGGCAGGGTTGGCGGGCGACCAACCGGCCCGCAAATATCGCCACCACACCCGCCTCGCCGTGCGGGTCCTGGCGGGGACCATAGACGTTGGCCAAGGCAAGAGCTGTGTACTCGAGCCCGTGAAGCTCCCGATAGGCGAAGAGGTAGTCACTCACTGCCTTCTTGGCCACGCCGTAGGGCGAGAGGGGGCGCTGGGGGGCCGATTCCTTTATGGGGAGCTGGTCGGCATCGCCGTAGATGGTCCCACCGCTCGAGGCGAAGACGACCTTGCGGGCGCCGGCGGAACGCGCCCCTTCCAGGACCCGCAGCGAACCGAGGACGTTGACCTCCGCGTCGAGCACCGGGTCCGCCACCGACACCCGGACGTCGACCTGGGCTGCCAGGTGGTACACCACATCAGGCTTGCGCCGCGCCATGAGCCCGACCAGGTCCGTCGAGCGCACGTCGAACTGGTGGAAATGGAACCGCCCGGCCCCGACTACCCGGGCCTCGGCGAGGTTGGCCAGCGAACCGGTCGAGAGGTTGTCCACCACGTCCACGGTCTGGCCCTCCGCCAAGAGGCGGTCTACCAGGGTGGAACCTATGAACCCAGCGCCGCCGGTCACCAAGGCCGTGTAGGGGGCCGGCGGCACCGGGCGGGTCATTTCTTGGTCGTTATTTCTTGGTCGTTGCCGTGCGGGCCACCGTCGCCGTGGTGGCGGTGGGGGTAGTACCCGTGGGACTGCCCTTGGGCGACTGGGCAGAGCTCGCCCCGCTCTTCGAACTGGTGCCCGTCTGAGCGCTGGTGCCCGTCTGAGCGCTGGTGCCCGTCTTGGAGGTTGGCGAGGCGGCGCCTCCGCTTGTAGTTGAAGTCGTCGGCAGGGGGGCTGTCGTGGTAGTAGTACCGCCGGTAGCAACCAGGTTCGTCAGCCTGGAGACCACTGAGGGCTCGGGCTGGCGGACCGAGAGGGACTTGTGCTTGGGTGCTGCCGGCAGGAACGCCACGGTCAGGAGCTGGTTGTTCTCCAGCAGGACGCCCGAGTTGCAATCAGGGTTGCAGGTGTCCTCGTAACCCTTCTTGAGGTCGACTTCCTCCTTGCTCTGGAGGACCCCGTCCTGCTGCAGCGATTCGGGGTTGGACCAGGTCATGACGTAAACGTGCCCGGGCTTGCCCTCGCAGTTGTCCCCGTCCTGGTAGAGGTGGCCACCCGGCACCTGCACCTCGGCCGCGTTGAGCGTCATGCCCACCGCGTTGGCGAACTTGCCCAGCGTGGCGTTCCTGCCTGCCACCGACTTGTCGGTAGGGTCGATGTCGATAATGCCGGGCGTCTTGGTGGTGATCCCGTAAGGATCTTTGCTCGTCTTGAAGGCGGGGAGGAGCTTGCCGCAGGCATCGACGGCAAAACCCTCGAACCACGGCGTGGCCATGTGGACGGTCGGCTTGGAGTTGCCCTGCTGGGCGACCTTGTTGTTCTGGAGCTCACGACTGTTGTACACGCCTGTGACACCGAGCAGCACGAGCACGACGACAGCGAAGTAATAGCTCCACGCCGGCCGGCTGCCGTAGGAACGGCCCCCGCCCAGGCCGGCGACGTGAGCTACCTTCTTTGCGGAAGAGGCTTTGCCCATAGCAACATAAAGGTTATCGCCCGGGGGGCGCCTGGTGCCGGTCGGCCAGCGTGCCGCGCCCAGCTGGAGGCGCCGTTCAGCCCCGCCCGCCCGGGAGGTGCCGTTCGGCCCCGCCCGCCTGGAAGGCGCCGCTCAGCGCTCGCCGCGCCATGGTCAGGACTAGCCGTACCGCCAGGCCGGGCAGCACGAGCACCAATGACCAGCGTCTCGACGCCGGGCTGGTCCGGCAGGCGAAACGCCACATCGACACGTGGTGGGCGAGCAGCATCCGGTAGGGCCGGCGGTCAGCCGAGGCGCCCTGGAAGTGGACTACCTGGGCGGCCGGTTCGTAGCGCACCGTCCAGCCTGCCTGGCGGAGCCGCCAGCAGAGGTCGACGTCTTCCATGTACATGAAGTAGCGGGGGTCGAAGCCGTTCACCGAGTCCCAGGCTGCCCGCCTGACCAGGAAACACGAACCGGAGACCCAGTCCACCTCACGTCCCTCAGCGTGGTCCCACCCGCTCATCCGGTAGCGCCGGGAAAACGGGTTCCCGGCCCAGAACTGGCCGACTATGCCATGCCCGAATGCCTCCAACAGGTCGGGGAAGCGCCGGGCCGAGGGGTATAGCTGCCCCCCTGGGTCGACGATACGGGGCCCGGCGACGGCCACGGCCGGGTGCGCCCGGAGCACCTCGTACAAGGCGGCGACGGCGTCCGGACCGACGACGACGTCAGGGTTGCAGACCAGGAGGAAAGCCGCCTCCGCCTGGGCCGCCCCGACGTTGGCGGCACGGCCGTAACCGAGGTTGCCACCGGTGGTCGCCCACCTGGCGGCCGGGTAGCGCTCGAGCAGCGCCAGCTCGGAACCGTCCGAAGACCCGTTGTCGGCCACCACCACCCGGGTGAGGCCGGCGCCGAGGAGGCTGCCGACGCAGCTGAGCAGGTATTCTCTGGCGTTGTAGTTGACAACGACGGCGGCCACGGCGGCCGCCAGTGGGGACGCGGCCCCCGGCCGCTCCGGCGGCACCGGCGCCGCACCCCCGGCTCTCACGTCGAAGAGAGCACTTGCTTCACCGTCCGCTCCAGGGGTTCGTGGTAATCGGGCAGCAGGGGGAGGCCGAGCAGGCGGAGCACGCTGTTGTCGAGCACCGAGTTGGCAGGGCGAGGGGCGGCACGGGGAGGATTGAGGCCGGCCGTCTTCACCGCCACCACGCGCCCCGGGTCGTAGCCCGCGGCCACCAGGACGTCGCGGGCGAAGCCGTGCCAGGTGGTGACACCCTGGTTGGTCACGTGGAAGATGCCGGGGGCGCGGGCCACCGCCAGGCGCACGAGCACGCCGGCGAGGTCGTCAGCAAAGGTCGGGCAACCCCGCTGGTCGTCGACGAAGCGCAGCTCACCAGGGCTCTCGGCCAGGCGCAAGACGGTGCGCAGCATGTTCCCGGGATGGCGGCTCACCACCCACGAGGTGCGCACCACGGCGGCGCCCGGGAGGGCCGAGAGCACCTCGCGCTCGCCGCCCAACTTGGAGCGGCCGTAGGCCGACAGCGGCCGGGGCTCATCCCATTCGATGTAGGGAGCGGGCGACTCGCCGTCAAAAACGTAGTCGGTGGACACGTGGACCAGGTGGGCGCGGCAAAGACGCGCCCCATCTGCCAGATTGCGTGGCCCCAGGGCGTTGACCGCAAAGGCCTGGTCGGCTCGGGCCTCGCAGGCGTCCACGGCGGTAAAAGCGGCGGCGTTGACGACCACGTCGGGCGCCCACTCACCACAAACCTGGAGGACCCGTTCCCGGTCAGAAATGTCCAGTTCATGGTGGCCGAGGGCCAAGACCTCATGGTGGGGGGTGCCGGCAAACAGGGCCTCGAGCTCCCGGCCGAGCTGGCCGCGGGCGCCAGTGACGAGCGCCCTCACCCCGGCCCCCCATCCCTGGCCGTGACGGCTGTCACTTGAGCGGCTCCCACCACCACCGGTTGTCGCGGTACCAGGCGCAGGTCAGCGCCAGGGCCTCGTCCAAGTTGTGCCCGGGCTTCCAGCCGAGAGCGCGCACCTTGGACGAGTCCACGCTGTAGCGACGGTCGTGGCCCAAGCGGTCGGCCACGTACTCGACCCGTTCCGTGCCCGCCCGGGCCAGGGCGAGCAGCTTGTCGACGAGCAGGCGGTTGGGCATCTCGTTGCCGGCGCCGACGTTGTAAATCTGGCCCGGCTCGCCCGCCCGCAGCACCATGTCGACGGCGGCACAATTGTCCTCCACGAAAAGCCAGTCCCTCTGGTTCAGGCCGTCGCCATAAAGCGGGACGCTTTTGCCGTCGAGCAGGTTGGTCAGGAAAAGCGGTACCAATTTCTCCGGGTACTGCCACGGCCCGAAATTGTTGGACGATCGCGTCACCAGCACCGGCAGGCCGTAAGTGCTGAAGTAAGACAGTGCTATCAGGTCGGAACCCGCTTTCGACGCGGAATAAGGCGAACGCGGGTCGAGACGGTCGCTCTCGGTGGAGCTGCCCTCGGGGACCGAACCATAAACTTCGTCGGTGGACACGTGCAGCACCCGGTCGATAGCGGCGCGCCGGGCCGCGTGCATGACGAGGTTGGTGCCGGCGCAGTTGGTCATGGCGAAGTCCTCGGGCCCGGCGATCGAGCGGTCCACGTGGCTTTCGGCGGCAAAATGCACGACCGCGTCGTGGCCGACAAGAGCTTGTTCCAGGGCGGGGAGGTCGCAGATGTTGGCGTGGACGAAGCGGTAACGCGGGCCGAAGCGCTCTTTCACGTCTTGCAGGGTGGCCTGGTTGCCGGCGTAGGTGAGCGCGTCATAAACGGTGACGGAGTCGTCGCGCTGCGACAGCACCCAACGGACGTAATTGGAGCCTATGAACCCGGCCCCTCCGGTCACGAACAACTTCATGAGAGATCTATCAGGCAGTGGTCGCCTACCATCAGGCGGGTCGCTCTCGGCCGCCGGGCGCTGCGCGTGACCTCGACGTCGTAGCCCAGCAGGGAGTCCTCTATGCGCCCGGCGTCGAAGACCCTCGCCGAACCCACCAGGAGCGAGTGCTCGATCTCGGAGTGCCGTACCGAACAGCCAGGGCCGATGGCAGTGAACGGGCCGATGAAACTGTCGACGATCTCCGAACCGGTCCCGATGATGGCCGGCCCCCGCACGTTGGAGCGCACCACCCGCGACCCCGCCTCGACGACCACCCGCCCGTCCAATTGGCTCTCAGCGTCGACCTCTCCGTCCACTCGGCGCTCGAGCCCTTCCAGCAGCAGCCGGTTCGCTTCCAGCAGGGGCGTCAACTTGCCCGTGTCGATCCACCAGCCCGCCAGTACCTCCGACAGCACCACATGCCCGGCGTCGATCAGCCACTGGATGGCGTCGGTTATCTCGAGCTCACCTCGCGACGATGGTTTTATCGACGCCACGGCCTCGTGGATCTTGGTGTCAAAGAGGTAGACGCCGACCAGGGCCAGGTCCGAGGGAGGGACGACCGGTTTTTCGACCAGCCGCAGCACCCGGCCCCCCGGGCCCAGTTCTGCGACCCCGAACCTCTGGGGGTCTTCGACATGGGCGAGCAGGATCTGAGCAGCCGGCACGGCCGGGCTCTCCTCGCCCAGCCTGGGCGCGGTAGCCCTCGACCGTTGGCCCTGGAAGCGGTCGACGAAATCCCTCAGGTCCTGCTGGAGGAGGTTGTCCCCCAGGTACATGACGAAGTCGTCGTCGCCCAGGAAGTCCCGAGCGATGAGCACTCCGTGGGCCAACCCCCGGGGGGCGTCTTGGCGCAGGTAGGTTACTTCGAGCCCGAACGCCGAACCGTCGCCCACCGCCGCTTGGACCTCGGGCGCCGTCTCACCCACGACGATCCCCACCTGCTTGATGCCCGCTGACGCTATGGCCTCCAGGCCGTAGAAAAGGACGGGCTTGTTGGCCACAGGCACCAGCTGCTTGGCCCGGGTATGGGTGATGGGGCGCAACCTCGTGCCTGCGCCTCCAGATAGGACCAGAGCCTTCACGGCCCGCACGTTCTCGCGGCTCGGGCGCGGCTTGGTCTCAGGGGCGCCGGTGTCATCGAGTGGAGAGGCTAGGCGGCGGCAGCATCGTGGCGTGGGTCACGTCGCCGGCCGCCACCCGGGAGACTTCCCCCGGCCCGGTCCGGACCAGGAGGCACCCCTCCCCGTCGACGTCGAGCGCCGTCCCTGACAGGGCTCCCTGCCCGGCCCCCAGCTCCACCCTGACCAGCCGGCCGAGGGTGGCGCAGGCCTCCCGGTAGAGGGAGCTGACCGTGTCCCACCGGCCGTAAAGGCGGTCGAGGGCCAGGAGGCACTGCACTAGCAGCTCGGCCCGGTCGACGCGCTCGCCCACCAGTGCTTCCAAGCTGGTGGCGGCCCCCCTTACGGGCGCCCAGCGCACGTTTAGCCCCACCCCGACAACAAGGGCAACGTCGCCGTCTCTCGCACGGGTGGGGGCACCCCCATCAGCAGGGGCGCCCGCACCAGCGGGGGCCGCGGCACTGCTCCGCCCCCCAGGAAGGACCTCAGCCAGGACACCGGCTACTTTGCGCTCGGCGCCACCTGCCGCGCCGGGGGCAACGAGGTCGTTCGGCCACTTCAAGCCCAGGTGGGCCCCCGCCACCTGCTTCGCTCCCTCGGCCACCGCGAGGGACACGGCGGCGACGGCCAGGTGGCGACAGGCGGGCGGAAGCTCTTCGGGAGGAGGTCGGAGCAGCACCGAGAACAGCAGCGACACCCCCGGCGGGGACTCCCAGCCCCGGCCGAGACGGCCCCGTCCGGCCGACTGGTGGTCGGCGACCACTATGAGGCCCTCGGCAGCCCCCCGGTTGGCCTCCTCCAACGCGGACGAGTTGGTCGACGCCGTCTCCAACAGTTGCCGGACCGGGCCGAAACGAGTGGCCGACAACCGGGCCAGGTGGCTCTCGCCGAGGAGCACCGCATCGACGCGCACTGCCCCAGCCTGGCAGACTGCCCCATCGTGGCGGTAGCCCGTGCCCGCAACCTCCGCAAGATCCTCATCGCCAACCGGGGCGAGGTGGTTGTGAGGGTGGCTCGCGCCTGCCGGGACCTCGGGATCGCCTCCGTAGCTGTCTACTCCGAGGCGGACCGGGGGGCGTACCACGTGAGGGTGGCGGACGAGGCCTACTTCCTGGGCGGGGCCCGGGCGGCCGAGAGCTACCTGGCGGCCGAGCGCCTGCTGGAGGTCCTGGCCCGTTCTGGTGCTGACGCCGTCCACCCCGGCTACGGGTTTTTGGCCGAGAACGCCGAGTTTGCCCGGGCGGTGATGGCCGCCGGGGCCACCTGGGTGGGGCCCTCGCCTGCCGCCATCGAGGTCATGGGCGACAAGATAAGCAGCCGGGCTGCCGCCGCCCGGGCGGGCGTGGCGCCGGTGCCCGGAACGGACCGGCCGCTGTCCGGGCCGGCAGAGGTGGTCGACTTCGGCGAGGCGCACGGCTGGCCGGTCGCGATCAAAGCCGCTTACGGCGGCGGCGGGCGAGGCATGCGCGTGGTAGAAGGCCCGGCCGAGGCGGCGGAGGCGCTGGCTTCGGCCCGGAGGGAGTCCGAGAGCGCCTTCGGGCGCCCCGAGTGCTACCTGGAGAAGTACCTGCCCTGGCCTCGGCACATAGAGGTGCAGGTGTTCGCCGACTCTCACGGCAATGTCTTGCACCTCGGCACCCGCGATTGTTCGGTCCAGCGCCGCCACCAGAAGCTGGTGGAGGAAGCCCCGGCGCCCGGGCTCGGCCCTGAGATGGCCGCGGCCATGGGCGAGGCCGCGGTCCGGATCGCCAGGGCCTGCGGTTATGTCAACGCCGGGACGGTCGAGTTCATATACCACAACGGCGAGTTCTGGTTCCTGGAGATGAACACCCGGCTCCAGGTGGAGCACCCGGTCACCGAGATGGTCACCGGCTTGGACATCGTGCGCCTGCAACTGGTGGTAGCGGCCGGTGACGAGCTGCCGGTGCGCCAGCAGGACGTCAGGCTGGAAGGCCACGCCATCGAGGCCCGGGTCAACGCCGAGGATCCCGCGGGCGGGCGCTTCGTGCCCACGCCCGGCCACATCTCCCGCCTGCGGCCCCCTGGCGGGCCCTGGGTACGGGCCGACGCCGGCTACCAGACGGGCGACACCGTCAGCCCCCACTACGACAACCTTCTCGCCAAGGTCGTCGCCTGGGGACCTGACCGCGAGAGCGCCCGCCGGAGGCTGCTGCGCGCCCTGTCCGAAACCGAAGTGGAGGGAGTCGCCACCACCATCCCGGCCCATCAAGCGGTGCTGGCGCACGAGGACTTCATCGCCGTCGCCCATTCGACGACCTGGTTGGCCCAGCGCGTCGACCTCTCGGGCATCGCCCCGGCTTCCCCCTCCGCACCAGCGCGGCCGGCGCAAGAGCGCCGCAACTTGGAAGTCGAGGTGGGCGGGCGGCTCTACGAGGTGAGCGTGTGGCTGCCGGCTGGTCACGAAACCGGTCAGGAAACTGGCAACGGGCCTGGTCGCGAAGCTGCTCGGGAAGCTGCTCACGAACCTGGTCCCGAGCGGCCGGGAAAAGGAGCCGCACTCCGCCGCCCCGGGCCAGAGGTGGCGGCCGCCGCGAGCGACCCTGGGGCTGCTGGCGCCGCGGGCGTCGCGCCCGGCGGCGAGGTCACCGCGCCCATGCAGGGAACCGTGGTGAAGATCCTGGTCAAGGCGGGTGACGCGGTCGACGTGGACCAGACCGTGTGCGTGCTCGAGGCCATGAAGATGGAGAACAACATCGCCGCCGACACCGACGGCACCGTCGCCGAGGTCCGGGTCGGTCCAGGTGACGCCGTCGGCGCCGGCGACGTCGTGGTGGTGCTCTCCTAGGACCTCCGCCCCTCGAGGACCACCGTGGAACGCCTCCAAGCCCATGGCGGGTCGACTGGAGGTTGTCTCCATTGATGGCGGGCTGGTCGTGGCGCACGATCAGAGAGCGAGCCCGAGAGGTCCGGGCCGGTCCGACCGGGGAGGTGGGCATGGCGATACGACGTTTGGCG
>JBOGGK010000225.1:0-2505 GCA_050744045.1 Acidimicrobiales bacterium
TCATCGCCTTGTGGTAGGTGGCGGCCGCCCCTTGTTGCTGCACGGCCGCCAACACTTTTTTCACCTGGTCGGGGCGGGCACGGGCCATGCCCACCAGGGACATCTTCGACTCGTCCACCTTCATGAGCTCGGTGCCCGTCGATATCAACGAGTACAACGAGCGTACGAGCACGCCGCCGGGGGCGCAGGCGGGCGGCGGTACCTCGAGCACGGCCAGCTCGCCTGAGCGGTAGTTCTGCGCTACTTGTTTCATCAGTTGGTAATTTCCCTCTCGCTAGTCGGCTACCTAGACCCCGACGCCGGCCCGGCACGCCTGGCGGTACCAAAGCTCCAGGGTGAGCAGTTGCCAGATCTGCTTGGAGCGGTCCTGGCGCCCCGCTCGGTCCTCGGCTACCAGGGCCCTCAGCGCCTCGCCCTGGACGAAGCCGGTCCCCACCAGTTCGCCTTTTACGAGCACGTCGTCCACCAGCTCGCGCAGGTCCCGGCTCACCCAGGCCCGCAGGGGGGCCGAGAACGAGGCCTTGGGCCGGTTGATTATCTCCTCGCGGAGCCACGCGCCGGCGGCCTGCTTCAGGGCCAATTTCCCGCTCCGCCGGGACACCTTTTGGTTGCCCGCCAGGGAGAAGGCGGCCCGGAAGACCACGGGGTCGACGAAGGGCACCCGGACCTCGGTCGAGGCGGCCATGCTCGCCCGGTCGGTATAGGTCAAGTTGAGGCCGGGGAGGAAAAGGCGGGCGTCTGCCAGGCACATCCTGTTCACGTGGTCGGGGAGGTAGTTGTCGGAGTAGACCTCCAGGTGCTCGCCGACCACGTCGTCGACGTCTGGCGTCAGTTCGGGGCTGAGCAGGGCGGCCAGCTCGGCTGGGTCGTAGAGGCTGTAGCTGCGCCTGAAGGCGGCCTCTTCGGGCAGCTCGGCGAAGGTGAGGAAGCGCTTGGCCCAGCGGGGGTAGCGCAGCCCGTGGCCGGCGGCCGCCACGGGCAGGCGGTCGACCACCATGCCCAGCGCCCGGCGGGCCGGACCGGGCACGCGCCGGCGGTACTCCTCGGCCATCACGCAGGCCACGTGCTTGCGGTAGCCGCCGAAGAGCTCGTCGGCGCCCATGCCCGACAGGACCACCTTCACCCCGGCTTCTCGCGCCGCCTCGCACATGAGCAGCGTGTTGATCGCCGCCGGGTCCCCGATCGGCTCGTCCAGGATGTCGACGAGCCTCGGCAGCAGCTCCGCCACGTCGGGTGCGATCTCGATCTCGTGGAGCTCGATGCCGTGGCGGCGGGCGATCTTGCGAGCGTAAATAGCGTCGTCGGGCATCGCTTCGAGCCGGTGGTCCTCGGGGCGGAAAGTGATCGTGTAGGCGTCGATGTCGGGGTTGGCCCGTTTGGCCAGGACGGTGACGATGCCCGAGTCCAAGCCCCCGGAGAGGAAGCTCGACACCGGGACGTCGGCCACCAGGTGCGCCCTGACCGACCCCTCTACCACTTCGCGCAGGTCCACCGGGGGGCCGGCCGCGGCTGCCGCCGCCACCTCGGCGATGTCGAAGTAGGTCTTGGTGAGCCAGGTCCCGTCCGGGCGGAACTCGGCCCACGTGCCCGGCTGTAGCTTTTCGACCCCATTGAGCGAGCAGCGCCGGTCCGGCACCCAGTAGTAGAGGATCGACGCCACCAGGGCCGAAGGTTCGATCTCGAGCTCGTGGCCGTAGGCGGCCACGAGTGCCTTCAGCTCGGAGGCGAAGGCGACGCCGTCTTTGCGCCGCAGGTAGTGGAGGGGCTTGATGCCGAGGTGGTCGCGGGCCAGGAAGAGCGAGCCCGTGGTCTCGTCGAAGACGGCGAAGGCAAACATGCCCCTGAGCTTGGGGAGGCAGCGCGGCCCCCAATGCCGCCACGCCTCCAGGAGGACCTCGGTGTCAGAAGCGCTCGAGAAGGTGGCGCCGAGGCTGGCGAGCTCTTGGCGGAGCCCCCGGTAGTTGTAGAGCTCGCCGTTGTAGGACAGGGCGAGGCCCCCCTTGACCAGGGGCTGGTGGCCACCGGCCAGGTCGATGATCGAGAGCCGCCGGTGCGCCAGGTGGGCGCTCACCCTTTGGTCAACGAACGAGTACAGGCCCTCGTCGTCGGGGCCTCGGTGGGCAAGGCGCTCGCTCATGAGGCGGGTGGCCGCCTCGCCGTCTAGTTGCTGGTAGGTGCCAGCAATGCCGCACACGCTCAGGCCCCGGCCGCAGGCACGGCTTGGCTGGCCCGTCCACCGGCTATCAGGGTTTCGTAGACGCGGGCGTAGCGCACCGCCTGGTGGTACCAAGCAAGCTCCCGCTCCACTCGCGCCCTCCCGGTTGTGCCCATGGCGGCGCGCCGCTCGGGGTCGTCGACGAGCTCGATGAGGGCCTTGGCGAGCTCGCTCACCTCGTTCGGGGTGGCGTAGACGGCGGCGGCGGCGGCCGAGACCCGGGTCTCTTTCAGGTCGAAGGCCACTACGGGTAGGCCGAAGGCCATGTACTCCATGGTCTTGTTCATGGT
>JBOGGK010000226.1:0-2313 GCA_050744045.1 Acidimicrobiales bacterium
GCCCGACCCGGTCGAACAGCACCGACATGGCCACGCCGCCGGCGAGGCCGCCGATGTTGCCGACGATGTAGAAGAACGGGACGGCACGATCCGAGATGTGGACCTGGTGCAAGACGACGACCGACAACAGGGCGAAGATCCCGTAGTAGCCGAACGCCTCGGCGAGGTCGAGGATCGCCCCGAGGGCGAGGCGCCCAGGGTAGTGGCGGAGCAGCTCGCCGAGCCCCTGGCGTAGCCCCGGCTCGGCCCCAGTCGCAGTGGCAGGGGCCGGGGGGCGGTCCCGGCGGCCGGTTCGGGTCTCCAGGGCGGCGAGGATGGCCTCGGCCTCGGCGTGGCGGCCCCGGGCGACGAGCCAGCGGGGCGACTCGGGGATCCGCCGGCGGAAGACCAGCACCACCAGCGCGACGAGGCCGCCGAAGACGAACAGGTAACGCCACGAGGTGGCGTCCCCGACGGCCAAGGTGTCGAGGACGAGGTAGGCGAGGAGGCCGGCCGCGACGGCCCCGACGGGCCAGAAGTTCATCACGAGGGCGCTGGTCTTTCCGCGCACCCGGGCCGGGATCAGCTCGGCGATCGCGGCGCTGACGATGGCGTACTCCGCCCCCACCCCGAGCGCGGCGAGGAACCGCAGCCCGTAGACGGCGCCGAGATCGGGGCTGAGCCCGGTCAGCACCGTGAACCCGGCGTACCAGCCCAGGGTCCCGACGAACAGGCATCGGCGTCCGAAGCGGTCGGCGAGGCGCCCACCGACGATGGCACCGAGCAGGATGCCTCCGAGCCACACGGCCAGGACGGCGTCGCGCTCGAACACGGTGGCGCCGAAGTGATCCCCGAGCGGGCCGACCGCGTTGGAGAACATCTGCACCTCAAAGGAGTCGAACAGCCACCCGGCTCCGAGCGCCACCACGATGGTGGTGTGCAGCGGGCTCCACCGGAGCCGATCGAGGCGGGCCCCGACCTCGGCCTGGCTGAGCGGTACCGTCACTTCCCCGGCCTCACTCGCCGCCGGCGCCCATCCCGCGGCCATGGCGGCCCGGCGCGGTAGAGGCGGTGTAGGCGCTCGGGCTCGACGCCGAGGAAGTAGCCGGCTTTCAGGGCCTGCATGAAGGCGATCATCGACCAGGTGCCATGCTCGTCGAAGCGGCGCGACGACGCGGTCGAGGTGGCGGGGAGCACGACGAGGCGACCTCGGCGGGCGAGGCGGCGGGACAGCTCGAGGTCCTCCATGATGGGAAGCTCGGGGAAGCCGCCGAGGGTCTCGAACACGTCTCGTCGGACGAACATCGCCTGGTCGCCGAAGACCTGGTGGAGGTGGCGAGCCCGCTTGGTGGAGGCCCAGGCGAGGTAGTCGAGACCGACGTTTCGCCGGTCGAAGCGGAGCGACAGCCCGCCGCCGACGACTTCTGGGTCGGCCAGCGCGGCCCGGATCTGGCCGAGGGCGTCCGGGTCGAGGTAACAGTCGGCGTGGACGAACCACAACACCGGGCCCGAGGTGGCCGCGGCACCGGCGTTCATCTGCGCGGCCCGGCCCGGGGCGCTGCGGAGAACTTTGGCGAAGGGCTCGGCCAGCGAGACGGTGGCATCGGACGACCTCCCGTCGACGACGAGAAGCTCGCAGTCTTCGAAGTCGCGGCGCAGCCGCTCCAGGCATGCGGCGATCGCCTCCGCCTCGTTCAAGACCGGTACGATAATCGCTACCGGCAGGCGCTCCGCCGGGCCGGTGCGAGAGGAGCGGACGTCCCCCCCGGCGGCCGGTGCCCGGCTAACCACGAGAAGGGGCTCCGGGCAGCACAGCCCGAGGGCCGAGCAAAAGGGCCCGCACCTGCGCCGGTAGAGCTGGCTCGGCGGCGAGCGCCGCCGCGTCGGCAGGGGTGTCGAGGTCAGCCAGCGCCTCGAGGAGACCGACGCGCAGGCCGCCAGCTCGGGCGGCCGCCACGGTGGCGGAGAGCACGTCCGGTCCGCCCCACAGGGCGGGGGCTATGTCGAACAGCGACGCCTGGAGCCGGTTCATGGCAGCGAGGTAGTAGCCGCCGTCGCGCGCCGGCCCGAGCACCACGTCATCTTCGTCTCCGGCGTCGAGCCGCCCCAAGGCGTGGCTGAGGTGCCCGGCGGCCAGCATCGGGATGTCGGTGCCGACGACGAGGGCCGGGCCGGCGTGGGCGGCGAACACGTCCGCGACCGCGGCGGCGAGCCGCTCGCCCAGATGCCACCCCCGCTGGGGGATCAGCTTGACCGCGGGGGGGACGACGGCGGCGAGCTCGTGGCGGGCGTCGGGGGGATCGAAGGCGAGGAACGTCGCCGCCGGTGCGACCG
>JBOGGK010000227.1:0-2665 GCA_050744045.1 Acidimicrobiales bacterium
GCTCTGTCTACCGCATGGACGGAGGCTGAAGGGGAGGCGCCGATGTCCCCGCAGGGAACCCCCCGAGAACCGGTACCGTAAGCGCGTCATGGGCGCGTTCCAAGCTTTGGTCCTGGTCAGTTTCGGCGGCCCGGAGAAGGCTGAAGACGTCATGCCCTACCTCCGCCGGGTGACCGCCGGCCGGGGCATCCCCGAGGCGCGGGCCCAAGCGGTGGCCGAGCACTACTACCGGGCCGGTGGAGCGAGCCCGATCAACGAGCGCTGCCGGGAGCTCCTGGCGGCCCTCGAGCCCGAGATGGCCGAGCTTTCCCTGGGCCTTTACTGGGGCAATCGCAACTGGGCACCGCTGCTCGAAGACACCGTGGCCCAGATGCGCGACGACGGGGTGGAGCGGGCGGTCGCCTTCGTCACCTCCGCCTACGGGGGCTACAGCAGCTGCCGGCAGTACCTGGAAGACATCGCCGCCGCCCGGGCGAAAGTTGGCCCCGGCGCCCCCGAGATAACCAAGCTCCGCCTCTATTACAACCACCCGGGCTGGGTAGTGCCCTGGGCGGAAAGCCTGGCCGATGCGCTGGCCCAGTGCGGGGCGCCGGCCGACGTCGTCTTCTCCGCCCACAGCGTGCCCCTGGCCATGGCCGAGACGAGCCCGTACGCCCAGCACGTGAGCGAGACCGCCCGCCTGGTCGCGGAGCAGGCGGGGACGGGTGCCTGGCAGCTCGCCTGGCAGAGCCGCTCGGGCAACCCGGCGGCCCCCTGGCTCGGGCCCGACGTGTGCGAGGTGATCGAAGCCTCGGAGTCCCCGGCGGTGGTAGTGGTGCCCATCGGCTTCGTGTGCGAGAACATGGAAGTCGTCCACGACCTCGATCTCGAGGCAGCCGCGGTAGCCAGGAAAAGGGGCGCCCGCTTCGTACGGGCCTCCACCGTCAGCACCCACCCGGCCTTCGTCGCCATGGTAGGCCAGTTGGTCCAAGAGCTCTCGAGCGCCTCCCCGGAGCGCCTGGCCCTCGGGCGCCTCGGCCCCTGGCCGGACACCTGCCCGGCTGGCCACTGCCCGGGGCCGGCTAAGATCGTTACAGGCTGACCCGCTGGGGAAGGGCCCGTTGGCCCCGGCCTCCTCGTTAGTGTCCACCAGCGCGCCCAGGCGCGCTCCAAGCGAAGGAGACCCATGGCCGAGAACCTCCAGCCGGGAACGGCGACGCCCCCGGCCCCCTCGGGGCGCGCGGACGGGACCGCTCCCGCGGCCCGGGTGGCCGACCTCGGGCTCGCCGACCTCGGGCGGCGAGAGATCGACCTAGCCGAGGTCGAGATGCCCGGGCTGATGGCCCTGCGCAGCGAATACTCGGCCGCGCAACCCCTGGCGGGAGCGCGCATCAGCGGGTCGCTGCACATGACGGTGCAGACGGCGGTGTTGATCGAGACCCTGCGGGCCCTTGGTGCTCAGGTGCGCTGGGCGAGCTGCAACATCTTTTCCACCCAGGACCATGCCGCGGCGGCGATCGCCCGGGCAGGCGTGCCCGTGTTCGCCTGGAAAGGCGAAACCTTGGAGGAGTACTGGTGGGCCACCGAGCAGGCCCTGTCCTGGCCCGACGACGACGGCCCGAACCTGATCGTGGACGACGGGGGCGACGCCACCTTGCTCGTGCACCTCGGGGTGCAGGCCGAACGCGAGGGCGAGGTGCCCGACCTGGGGCCCGACGACAGCGAGGAGCACGGGATAATCGCAGCCACACTGCAAAAGACGCTGCGCACCCGGCCCGGGATGTGGACCAAGATGGCGGCGGGGATAAAAGGCGTGAGCGAGGAAACGACCACCGGGGTCAACCGCCTGCGCCAGCGGGCGGCCGCCGGGGAACTGCTCTTCCCGGCCATGAACGTGAACGACTCGGTGACCAAGAGCAAGTTCGACAACCTCTACGGCGTCCGCCACTCGCTTGTCGACGGGATATTCCGGGCCACCGACGTGATGGTGGCCGGCAAAGTGGCGGTCGTCTGCGGCTACGGCGACGTCGGCAAGGGCTGCGCCCAGTCGCTCGCCGGCCAAGGGGCGCGCGTGGTCGTCACCGAGGTCGACCCCATCTGCGCCCTGCAGGCCGCCATGGAGGGCTACCAGGTGGCCACGCTGGCCGACATCGTGCGCAGCGGGGACATTTTCGTCACGGCCACGGGCAACCGGGACGTGATAATGGCCGAGGACATGGCGCAGATGAAGCACGACGCCATCGTCTGCAACATCGGCCATTTCAACAACGAGATCGACATGGCCGGGCTCGCCCGTTGGCCCGGGATCTCCAGGCACCCGGTCAAAGCGCAGGTCGACGCCTGGGCCTTCCCCGACGGCCATGCCGTTATCGTGCTGGCCGATGGGCGGCTGGTAAACCTGGGCTGCGCCACCGGGCACCCGAGCTTCGTCATGTCGACGAGCTTCACCAACCAGGTGCTCGCCCAAGTGGAGCTGTTCACCAATAGCGGCAGCTACCCGCTCGGAGTCCACGTGCTCCCCCGCCACCTCGACGAAAAAGTGGCCCGTCTCCACTTGGCCAAGCTCGGGGTGGCGCTCACCCAAATGACCGAGGCGCAGGCCGCCTACATCGGGGTCCCCATAGAAGGGCCCTACAAGCCGGCCGACTACCGGTACTGAGGCGCCCGGGGCCCGTCGGGCCCGGCC
>JBOGGK010000228.1:0-1595 GCA_050744045.1 Acidimicrobiales bacterium
GACCTGGCCCCCGCCCGGCGCCGCCGGTGGCGGGGGCGTCGAGCGGGGCGGCCGGCCCTAGGTCGCCGAAGGCAGAGCGGGCCTCGTCTTCCCAGGTGTCCTCGAACGACACCGTCTCGTACTCACCCTGGGCCGAGCCGTCCCCCCGGCCGGAGCCGCCCGGGGCCGGACCGGCTCCCCCAGCTGGCCCACCTGCACCACCTGCGCCCCGGGCGCTCGCCCCCACCGGGGCTGCCTCGCCCGCTTCGAGCGAAAGAGAGACCTTGCCCATCGGGTCGACGTCGTCGACGTGGACCTCGAGCTCTTCGCCCAAGGAGACCACATCTTCCACCCGTTCCACCCGCTTGCCCTGGGAGAGCTTGGAAAGCTTGGAGATGTGGACGAGGCCGTCGCGCCCGGGCAGGATGTTCACGAAAGCGCCGAACTTGGTGATGTTCACCACCTTGCCCCGGTAGGTGGCGCCGACTTCGGCCTTGGGTGGGTCGAGGATGAGCTCGATGCGCCTCAGCGCCTCCTTCACCGCGCCACTGTCCCTGGCCCCGATCGTGACCGTGCCGACAACGCCGTCGTCGTCGACGTTGATGTCGGCGCCCGTCTCCTGCTGGATGGAGTTGATCATCTTGCCTTTGGGCCCGATGACCTCTCCGATCTTGTCCACCGGGATCTCGATCGTGACGATCTTGGGCGCCGAGTCGCGCACCTCGGGGCGGGGTTCGCTGATGGCGGCGCGCATGACCTCGAGGATGGCGAGGCGGGCCTCCCGGGCCTGGCGCAGCGCGCTGGCGAGGACGGTGGCGGGGAGCCCGTCGATCTTGGTGTCGAGCTGCAGCGCCGTCACGAAGTCGGCGGGGCCCGCCACCTTGAAGTCCATATCCCCGAAGGCGTCCTCGGCGCCCAGGATGTCGGTTAGCGTCACGTACCGGTCGCCTTCTTTTACCAGGCCCATGGCGATACCTGCCACGGGCGCCTTGAGGGGGACGCCGGCGTCCATGAGCGAGAGGGCCGAAGCGCACACCGAGGCCATCGAGGTGGACCCGTTGGACGAGAGCACCTCCGAGACCAGGCGCAGCGCGTAGGGGAACTCCTCGAACGGCGGCACCAGCGGGAGCAACGCCCGCTCCGCCAGCAGGCCGTGGCCGATCTCGCGCCGCTTGGGGCTGCCCACCCTGCCCACCTCGCCGTTGGCGTAGGGGGGCATGTTGTAGTGATGTATGTAGCGCTTTTTCTCGTCGGTCCCGATGGTGTCGAGCAACTGGTCCATGCGGGGCATCCCGAGAGTCGCCACATTGAGCACCTGGGTCTCACCCCGCTGGAACAGGCCCGAGCCGTGAGCGGTGGGGAGGATGCCGACGCGGGCCAACAGCGGCCTGATCTGGGTCGTCCCCCGGCCGTCTATCCGCACCCCCTCTTCGACGATGCGCTGGCGAACCAAACGTTTGGTGAGCGAGCGGACCGCGTTCGCGATCTCCTTTTCCCGCCCGGGCAACTCCCCCGCCAGCTCCTCCAGCAACGAGGTGGTCGTCTCGGCCATGGCCGCCTCGCGCTAGGCCTTCAACGAGATCGTGGTCACCTTGGCGATGCGATCAGAGCCAAGC
>JBOGGK010000229.1:0-6157 GCA_050744045.1 Acidimicrobiales bacterium
GGACAAAGCGGTGGGCGCCGACCCGAGCGATCCGGCTCGAGCAGGCGTGCCCCGGGCGCCGAGCGGGCGGCCGGGAGGAGTCAGCCGGCGATGGCCCGCCGCTCGACCTCGCTGAGGCCACCCCATATCCCGTGGGGCTCGCGGATCCTCAGCGCGTAATCGAGGCACTCCTTGCGCACCGGGCACGAGCCGCAGACCGCTTTAGCCTGCCGCTCCCTCATCGCACGGGCTTCTTTGCGCTCGAAGTGGGTGGGGGCGAAAAAAATGGCCGCCGACTGCCCGCGGCAAGCAGCCCTGGCTTGCCAGTCGTCTGTGGAATGAACAGCTGTCACTTCGGTTCCCTCGCTTTGAAGGTACCCCCGGCCCCGGCCGCTGACAATAGGGAACGTGAACGGTTGTGGCAACGAGAAAGCTGTGCTAATGCGGCTCGGAGGTGGTCCGGGCTAGCCTGCGCCTGTCGCATGGCTGTCCTCCAGGAGCCCGCTTGGGGCCATTGAGCTTCTTTTCACAAGCTGGCACGTTCGTCGTCACCGGCAAGGGTGGGGTGGGCAAGACCACCGTGGTCGCCGTCCTGGCCAACCTGGCTGCCCGGCACGGCCTGCGGGCGCTGGTGGTCCAGCTGGGCGCCTCGGGGGCCCTCAGGGAGCCAGAGTCGGCGCACCTGCCCCGGTTGTTCGGGCACGAAGAGGCGCTCGGGTGGGAGCCCATTGTCCTGCGCCCGGGCGAGGAGCGGGGCGAGGTCGCCGCCCGTGCCATAAGGCCGGACACTGCCTTGCTCGAGTACCTGCACCTCCACGGCCTGAAGAGGCTGTCCCGGCGGCTCGCCGGCAGCGGTGCTCTCGACGTGGTGGCGACGGCGGTGCCCGGGATGCCCGACATGCTGGTGCTCGGCAAGGTCAAGCAAATGGAAAGGGCGGCCGCCGCCGGCCTGCCGGACGCACCCGATGTCATCGTGTTGGACGCGCCCGCCGCGGGCCACGCCGTCCGCTTTCTCCAAAGCCCCCGCGGGCTCCTTGCCGCCGCCGGGGGCGGGCCGGTCCGGGCCCAGGCCCAGGACGTGGCCCAGATGCTGGAGGACCCGGCCCGCTGCCAGGTCCTGCTGGTCACCACGCCGGAGGAGACACCGGTGAACGAGACGATAGAGACGGCGCAGTTGCTGGAGGAAAGGGTTGGGGTGAAGCTGTGCGCGGTCGTGGTCAACGCCCGCCTGCCGGTGTTGGCGCTGCCGTACTTCTCAGGCGCAGAGGAGCTCTTGCGCCGGGCCGAAGCGGCGGGTGTGACGCTGAGCGGTCCAGAGGCTCAGAGCTTGGCGGAGGCCGCCGGGGTGCGCTCGCAGCGCCAGGCTTCGGAAGCTTCCCAAGCGGCGCGCTTGGCCGCCGAGCTGGCGTTGCCCCAGCTGGAGCTGCCCTTTTGTTTCAGCGCCGAACTGGGCCCCGAGCAGCTCGAAGCCCTGACCGACTCGCTCGCGAGCTCGGTCGGGTCGTGGGTGGAGGCTTCGTGACGGCCGGTGGAAACCCCCGGGGGGGAGAGGTCGTGGTGTGCGTCGGGCCCGGGGGAGTGGGCAAGACGACTGCGGCAGCGGCCCTTGCGTTGAGGGGCGCACGCGCGGGCCGGCACGCCTGTGTGGTCACCATCGACCCGGCCCGGCGCCTGGCCGACGCCTTGGGGGTCGCCGGCGTCGGCAACGAGCCTCACTTGGTGGCCCCTGCAGGTGGGGAGGAGCACTGGCCGGGCCAGCTGTGGGCGGTGATGCTCGATGCCCAGGGCACTTTCGACGAACTGGTCCAGCGTTACGCGACGACGCCGGGCCAAGCCGAAGCGATCCTGGCCAACCCGGTCTACCGCAACATAGCCGGCGCGCTCTCGGGCACCCAGGAGTACATGGCGGTGGAAAAGCTCTACGAGCTGCAGCAAAGCGGCAAGTTCGACCTGGTCGTGGTCGACACCCCTCCCGCCCAGCACGCCCTCGACTTCATGGAGGCGCCCAAGCACCTCGCCCGGCTGCTGGACAACCGGGTCTTCCGGCTGCTGATGACGCCGACCCGGGTCGGCCTGCGGGCGCTCGAGCTCAGCGCTCATTTGATGCTGCGCACGATCGCCAAGGTGGCGGGTGGGCAGGTGGTCACCGACACGGTGCAGTTCTTCACCCAGTTCGAGGGCATGGAGGAAGGGTTCCGGGCCCGGGCCCGGCGGGCGGACGAGCTACTGCACTCGGCGAGCACCTCTTTCGTGCTCGTGTGCTCCCCCCGGCGGGACACGGTGGAAGAGGCCTTGTACCTGGGCCAGCAGCTGGCGGGCAGCGGCCTCGAGCCGGCCACGGTGGTCGTCAACCGGTGCCACCCGGGCTACGAGCCCGTCCCGGCCGACGCCGAAAGGCAGCTCTCTGGTACCTCGCTCGCGCCGCTCGTCGACAACCTGGCCCAACTTCGCCTCGTCGGTGCCAAAGAGGACGAACAGCTGGCCCGGGTCGCCGCCGCCCTCCCCGGGGCGGCCCTGTGGCGGGTGCCCTTCCTGGCCCGGGAGGTCTCGGACCTCCAAGCCCTGGGGGAGGTGGCGGACCACCTCGACGGAGCGGCTAAGCCCGAGCCCGCCTAGGCCCGGGGCGCCCAGGCCCGGGACCTCCCTTGGAACCGCCCACGCAGGCACTTCCCGCCCGCGCCCTTGAGCCCCAGGCCCGGGGCACGGCGCGAGGCCGGGGCACGGCCGGCGGCCGTACCCTGGGACGCGGCTAACGGTCAGCGGCTAACGGTCAGCGGTGGTGTCGTCTCCTTGCTTCTCGAAGGCGGCCTTGGCGTCCTCGAGGGTGCTCGTCATGGTCACGATGCGGTCGAAGCCGGTCGTCCGCAGCGTCCTCACCAGGCTCGGCCGGTTGCAAACCACTACCACGTCGCCGCCCATCTCGCGCGCCCGGCGGATCCCGCCGATCAGCGCACCCAGGCCGGCAGAGTCGACGAAGGGCACCCCGCTCATGTCGATGACCAGGCGAGGCTGGGACGCCAGTTCGGCGAGCGCCTGGCGGAACTGGCTCACCGTGAAGGCGTCGAGCTCCCCGACGGGACGGCAGATCGTGTAGCCGTCCTCTGTGTGCTCCTGCTCCATATTGAGCACTCCCACCTCCCAGGGGCCCATCCCGCGCGGCAGCGCCGTCCGCTATTGGACGTGATTGTCGTGAAGATGCTACCCGTTGCAGTGAGGAGATAGCCTTTTCGGGTGCCCGAACTCCTGGTCGCCACCGATTCGCCCACACTGTTCGACGAGGTGCGCTCGATGGTCGAAGAGCCGGGGGTGGGCCTGCGCTGGGCCCGCTTGGGCCGGGACGTGGTGCCGGCGCTGCAAGAACGAGGGGCGGACCTGGTGATCGCTGACATCCAACTGGGTTCGATGGGCGGCTACGCGGTGGCCATGGACATCGCCCTCGAGGCCGGCGCCGGCCGGATGAGCCCTACCCCGGTCCTGTTGCTGCTCGACCGGCGAGCGGACGTGTTCCTGGCCAGGCGCACGGCTGTGGCCGGCTGGCTCCTCAAGCCGCTCGACCCGCTGCGCACGCGGGCCGCCGTGCAGGCCCTGCTCGGGGGAGGCGAGTACCGGGACCTGACGTTCCTGCCGGAGCCGGTGGACGCTTTGCCCGTCTGAGGGGCCGTCCCTGGGGAGCGCACTGGCTAGGATGGGCGGGGCACGGGAAGTAGCGCAGCTTGGTTAGCGCGCAGCGTTCGGGACGCTGAGGCCGCGGGTTCAAATCCCGCCTTCCCGACTCCTGAAGGTGCAGGTCAGACCGCCTTTTCGGTTGTCAACAGGTGCGGCGGGAACGCCGCAGACCACGCTCAGACCACATTCGTTGTGGTCTGTGACGGCCGAGCCCGGGCGGCAACGGTGATCGACGGGCATAGGGCGGGGGCCACCGTCGCAGGCTCGAAGCCCGGGATCGGCAGGTCCGTGTGGGGTCGGACGGGTCGAGGAGGTCACCGGCGCCAGGTCGACTTGGGATGCAGCTGGCTGGCCGCGTGCCGCGCCGGTGCGTTGTGTGCGCCTAGCGGTAGACGTCTCGCCGGTCTCCGAGGGTCACGACAACGACGAGGAAGAGGTCGTCGTGGGTCGGTAGACGATCCGGTAGTCGCCGACGCGGACTCGGTAGGCGGGGCGGCCGGAAAGGGGACGGGATGCCGGCGGTCGGGGGTCCTCGGCGAGCAGGGCGATGGCACCTTCGATGCGGGGCCGAACGTCGGGGTCCAGCTTGCGCAGCGCGCAGAGGGCGGCGGGGCGGACCTCGACCCGGTAGCGGCTCACGACCAGCCGAGGTCGGCCTTGACCTGGTCCCAGGGGATGTTGTCGCCTTCCTCCGCGATGGCGGCGTCGAAGGCGTCGATGACCTCGGAGAGCTTCTCCCGGGCTTCGCTGACGCTGTGATCGTCGCCGTGCGCGGAATCGTACGACATTGACAGCTACTTGTACAGAACGGCCGGAGGGGGTCCGGACGTGCCCTGCGCCTCAGCGTTGGGGGCCCAACCGTCCCCGGACGCCGATCAAGCAGGGTGATCTTCTGTGCGCGTCGGTCGCCGTCCGGACTGGCCGGTGGAGGACGCGAGATCGCCGAGTATGCGCTCGGCGCTGACAGTGGCCCGAGCCCGGTCCGATGGCGCAGATCATCCAGATCTGCGGCCGGGCCCACCACCGGCGAGCCACCCCACGGGTCCCCAGAGTGGTGGCCGACACCAATGCCTGCGGCAGGTCCGGCCGGCGGAAGGTCGGAGCAGAACCGGCTGATTTGCGTCCCTCGACAGGCCCTCCGCCGATCACCGGACGAGCGCGGAGTCGGCGCTCGGCATTGCCGGCTTGTCGGTCGGCTGGCGGCAGGAGGCGCGCGGATCACCGCCCCAACGAAACGGCGCCCGCCGTGGGCGTCCCTAGTGTGATGGTCTCATCCATGCGGGGCGCAGCCGCCTCGTCCCCCGGGTCCCGCCGACTCGGGAGGTTCTTCAGCGAGTAGCCGTCGGTGCCGGCCAAGAGCCGCACCCCGTCGCTAGCGGTACGCCGAGCCCAGGAAGCGATGTCATCCAGGACAAGCTTGTAGGTCGCCGTCCTCAGGTCGGCCCGTTGCGGCCGTCCCACTCGTCGAGCGGGCGGCACCACCAGCCCCAGGAGGTCAGCACCGGCCGTTCACCCAACGCCGTCCGGCCGTCGACCCAGAGAAGCGTCGGCCACGGATGGATCGCCACCTGCTCATCCGGAGCCCACGGAAAGATTCGCCGCAGCACTGCAGCGCACGGCGCCGAGCACCGCCCCCGACGAGACTAGGCAGTCCAGCAGGACGCTTGGCGCGGCGTCCCGCCTCATCTCGGCCACCTCCAGGTCGCCGTCGCCAGCGCGCGCAAGCAGTCCGGCGTACCAGTTGCAGGCATCGACTGCGTGCGCGAGCGTCTGCCGGCAGTCCCAAGCGAGACCGCCGGCGGAACCGTCCCAGTCACCCGAGGTGATCTGTGGAGCGAGGGCCCCGGCGACGTAAGCCGCGGCGGAGCAGACGTCGGCGGCATCGGCGGTCGGCACGCCTCATTTGGGAGTAGCCGCTCCTCCGCCGGCCGGCCGACAGCTTCACCCTCCCCCGGACAACGCCGAGACGCTCGGTGAACGTCCATGAGAAGCCTTTCCAAGCACCGCTTGGAGCTTGGCCGTTAGCGAATCCGCTCCCGGTGATCTGTCTGTGCGTCCCACCACGAGGTCACCTGCGATGACGACCCGGTCCTTAACAGGACACCATATGGTTTCCTATCGTTGAGGTGTGGACCCGGTTTTCAAGGCACTCGCCGACCCAACCCGCAGGGACCTGCTGGACGTGCTGTTCGAGACCGACGGCCAGAGCCTCTCCGCGCTGGTCGACCGCTTCGAGATGACCCGTATCGGGGTGGCCAAACACCTCGGCGTGCTCGAAGCAGCCGGCCTGGTGGTCACCCGGCGCAGCGGGCGGCAAAAGCTGCACTACTTGAACCCGGTCCCGATCCGGCTCATCCACGACCGCTGGATCAGCAAATACGCCGAACCAGTCGTCGGCTCGATGACCGCCCTCAAGCGCCACCTGGAGGAACCTGCCATGACCGCCGCCCATGTCTACTCGATCCACATCCGCACGACGCCCGAGAGCCTCTGGCGCGCCATCACCGACGGC
>JBOGGK010000230.1:0-1564 GCA_050744045.1 Acidimicrobiales bacterium
CCTCTGTGCTCCAGGTGGTATAGGCTAGCCAGGCCCAGCTCGACCATCTCATGGCTCGGCCGGCCGTGGAGGTCGGCCACGAAGGCGACGCCGCACGAATCGTGCTCCATGTCCGGGCGGTACAGCCCGCGGCTGCCCGCCGGCCCCGGCTCCCGGGGCGGCCCCAGCTTCAGCGCCGGGCCGGGGGGGGCGGGCACACCAGGTACGCCCTCTGTCCCCGGTAGAGCCAGGCACGAGCCATCGAGGTGAGCCATCGTCTCAACTGCCCTCCAGTAGTCTTTCGAGCTCTTCTGGTGCAGATCGGGACGACGTTGGCCCATACGGCACGCGACATCAGCAATTATAGCCAGTGGCCAGAGGCCCCCGGCCCGACTAGCCGGTAGAGGGCAGTTGGCGTCGCCCGCGCCCATCGAGGCCGGGAGGAGCCGCACGGCAACGTGACCACCAGCCTGCTTCCCCGGTCACCTCGCCTTGCTGCTCCAGCGCCTCCAGGGAGACGACGACCGCAGACGGCGGCAGCCCGCTGCGCTCCACGATGTCTTCGAGGCAGAGCGGCTGCCAGCTCATGGCGGTCAGGACCTGGGACTCGAGTGCACCGAAGGCAATCCGGGCGGGAGCGGGCTGGGGGCACCCTTCTCCCGCTTTGGCGTCGCCGGCGCGACGGGGTGCTCCCTGTGCACCGATGGCCGTCCCGGCGGGGCCGGGTGCACTGATACCGAGCACGTCGAGCACGTCGGCAGCGCCGCGCACGGGCGTAGCGCCCTCGTGGAGCAGCGTGTTGGTGCCGACAGAGGCCGAGCTGCGCACCGGCCCCGGCACCGCGCCCACCTCGGTGCCGAGGCGCAGGGCAGCGTCCACGGTGTGCCATGACCCGCCCGTGGCATGGGACTCGACCACCACGACCATCCTCGCAAGGGCGGCTATCACCCGGTTGCGCGAGGGGAACCGCCAGGCCTGGGCGGGGGTCCCCGGGGGCGTCTCCGACACGATGGCCCCGAGCCGCCTCACCCCCCGCCACAGGGCGGCGTGCTGGCGCGGGTAGATGACGTCCACGCCGCTCGCCGCCACGCCGACCGTGGTGCCAACCGCTGCGGAGGCGGCTTCCTCTGCGGCAGCCAGCGCCCCGGCATGAGCGGCGCCGTCGATGCCGAGCGCCAGGCCCGAGATGACGACCACGCCGGCCGAAGCAAGGTCGTAACCGAGCTGCCAGGCGACCGAGGTCCCATCGGGGGTGCAGCGCCGGGTGCCCACTATGGCGACCGTGGGCCGGCCGTCGAGCTCGGCAAGCGCCCCGGCGGAAAAGAGCACCCCGGCCGGCGCCGGCGCGGCGGCGAGCGGGGCCGGGTAACCGGGCGAGCCCGGCCACGCCACCCTTATCTGCGCCCGCTGGCAGTAGGCCCACAACCGGCCGACGTCGAAGCCCGAGGCGGCGCCGGCCATCTCGGCCGCCTTGGGCCCTGCCCGGCCGCGTGGCCCTCGCGCCGGGCCGCTCACCCTCCCCGCGGCCACCCGTGCCCACGCCTGCGAGGGGGTGCAGGCCGCGAGCACCTGGACGAGCCAGGCC
>JBOGGK010000231.1:0-3120 GCA_050744045.1 Acidimicrobiales bacterium
GCACCGACAGGCTTCGATCTGGGAGTGGTCGACATTGAGTAGTGCAGCGCCTGGGCGACTGCATATGCACAGACCTGCCACCAGCAGGTTCGCGCCCACGGAGATCCGGGGCTCTCGAACCGCCGTACCCCCCGCCACCAAGTATGGGCGTTTCTCGCGCCTTCTTGTGTATGCACAGGCCGCTGACCAGCACGTTTGGTCGGCGGCTTCTGTGTTTATGGGGACAGCTTGTGGGGACCTACTCAGCCCTTGCGTATGCAGCATGTGCAGGGTGGCGCGGACGCGAGCGGCCCGTACGCTGCGGTTTCGCGGGTGAGTCTTGGGTCGAGCGGACGGCTGCATGGGTATGCCCCGTGCGTGCCTATGCAGCGCTTCGTCCGACCCCAACCTCGACCGCGAAAGCGCAGCGTACGGGCCGCTCGCGTCCGCGCCACCCTGCATATGCTGCATACGCACGGGCTGAGTAGGTCCCCACAAACTGTCCCCATAAACACAAAAGCCGCCGACCAAACGTGCTGGTCAGCGGCCTGTGCATACGCAAGAAGGCGCGAAAAACGCCCGTACTTGGTGGCGGGGGCTGGATTTGAACCAACGACCTCTGGGTTATGAGCCCAACGAGCTACCTGACTGCTCCACCCCGCTGACCGAGAAGCATACCAGCTACCCGAGCCCCGCCGTCGGGCCGACTTGGAGGAGGTACCTGTCGGGCGACCCCCGCCCAGGGTGCCGCTTCGCCGATGATGGCCCGTAGGGCGGAGTCCAGCGCTACCAGCTCATTGGTTGTAAGCCCCGCCGTCGCCTGGTAGTTCAGGTCATGGACCACGCTGACTACGGCTGACGCATACAGGCGCCCGGCGTCCGTCAGCACCGCGTTTCGTTGGCGCGAGTCGCTCTCGTCCCTCTCCAGGACGGCGTAACCGCGTTGCTCCAAGCTGGCTACCGCCTTGCGGGCTGCCTGGCGGGTCACCCCCTGCACCACCCCGAGCCTGGTGATCGGGACAGGCCCGCTCATCAGCATCCGCATCACCGCTGTATCGCTCCGGCGGTAGTCGTCATAGCCGAGGGCGGCCAAGCTTCGTGCCATCTGGTGGACCCAACTGGCCCGTGCCAAGGCGAGGATGTCGCCCAAGCGGTAGGGGGCGGTTGACTCGCGGGGGGCCACGCGTCTAATCTACCGTTAGGCAACCGGGTTGCGTAACCCGGGAGGAAGGATGAGAGAGACGGTGAGGCGTCACGCTGAAAGCGCCGAGGTCGAACGAGGCGGGGCAGCGGCCTGGCGTCTGGCGCGGCGCCGTGGGGCTCCGGGCGTGTGCCGGACCGGCAGCTGGGCCAGGCGCGCGTGGGGCAACGGGACGCGCCGGCACCTGTTTGCCGGGCGAGGAGCGGTGCTGACGGCCGCGCTCCTTCTCGCGACCGCGGCGCTTTCCGGGGCGACCGCGGTGCCTGCGCGGGCGACCGAGGCGCCTGCCGGGACCGGTGCTAGTACGGGTAAGGGGACCACGGTGTGGCTCTGCCGCCCCGGGGCGGCCGGCGACCCCTGCGAGTACAGCACCACGGCGACGGTGGTGCGGGCGTCGGGGGCCACGTCGACAAGCCGGGCGCACCCAGGCGCGAGCGCAGGGCGTTTCGACTGCTTCTACGTATACCCAACCGTCAGCTTGGAGGGCTCGGCCAACTCCGACCTCAGGGTGCAAAAGAGCGAGGTCGATGTCGCCATCGCTCAGGCTTCCCGCTTCTCCCAGGTTTGCCGGGTATGGGCGCCCATGTACCGCCAGGTAACCGTGCACGGCCTGGCCCAGTCGGACAACCTTGCCGTCGCCGCGTCCGCGGGCCGCACCGCCTACCGGAGCATAAGGGCTGGGTTCGAGGATTACATCGCCCACGTCAATCGTGGTCGGCCGATCGTGTTCATCGGCCACTCTCAGGGCGCCGCCATGCTGATCCTGTTGCTCTCGCACCTGGTCGACAACGACCCCGCCCTGAGGGGCCGCCTCGTCCTCGCCGTCATCCTGGGCGGCAACGTGGAGGTTCGCACCAGAGGCGACGACGGCGGGAGCTTTTCGCATATCCCCACGTGCAGTTCTACGGGTGAGGCGGGCTGCGTGATCGCCTATTCGAGCTTTCCGGGCCGTCCTCCCGCCTCATCCCTGTTCGGGCGTCCGGGCCAAGGTGTCTCGCTCCAGTCCGGCCAGTTCAGCAAGGCGGGCCTCCAAGTGGCGTGCGTCAACCCCGCCGCTATCGGCGGGGGCAGCGGGCCGCTGGACCCCTACTTCCCCTCTCAAGGCAAGGCGGGCACCCCCTGGGTGGAGTACCCCGGGCTCTACCGCGCGACCTGCGAGCACGGAGGCGGGGCGAGCTGGCTCGAGGTGGCCAAAGCCACCGGTAGTTCTGACCGCCGCCCCGTGGTGCGCGAGCAGGACGGACCCGACTGGGGTTTTCACGCCGACGACGTGAACCTGGCCCTCGGCAACCTCGTGAGCGACGTGTCGGCCGCCGAGGCATCCTGGTCCAAGGCGCACGCCTGAGCGGCGGCAGCCCTCGTTTGGTAGCTGCCCAGTGACACCGAGGAGGGCGAAGATCCCTGTCCGCTCCGGCTTGGTCAGCGCCGGCGCCATCTAGGTCGAGGCCCCAGAGCCCCAGAGCCCAGGAGCCCGAGCGCCCCAAGGAGGGCGAGCACCACCGCTTCGGCGGCCGGGGCGTCGCCGAAACTGGGCCGACCATCACCTCTGCTGCGGGCGCCTGGAGCGCGTCGAGTTCGACGTCTGCCGGCCGGGGGCTGGCCCGGCTGCTCCCACCTGTCGTCGCGCCGGGGCCTCCCTTTCACCGCAATATATAACGACGGGGTAAGACTTGCCCTCGCGGGGAACGGTGCCATCTGCTCGAGTAAAAACGAGGCCCGCAGCGCCAACTTGGCTGCCTCCGTGCGGCGCAGCTGGCCAGGGATGGCACTGGCGGGCCCTGGCAGCCAGGTTGAGGGCGTCGCCGGTGACGGAATAAGTGCGGCGCTGGCCCACCGCGAGCGCCGAGGGGTCGAGGTGCTTGCCGAAGGTCATCCCGGCCTCGACCGACAAAGGGCGGCCCGGCTCCGCTTGCCGTGCGGGGCGCAGGAGGGCCCAGCCC
>JBOGGK010000232.1:0-8132 GCA_050744045.1 Acidimicrobiales bacterium
TGCCCCTGCGGGAGCGGCAAGAAGTTCAAGTTTTGCCACGGTAAGTGAGCCCTGTCGGGATGAGGGACTTCACCGAGGACCTGCGCGCCTTGCGGCGCCGCCTGGACGAGGCGTCCACCTACCTCGACATCGTAACCACCCGTAAGCGCCTGGCCGAGCTGGAGCCCGACCTGGCGCGTCCGGACTTGTGGAGCGACCCCGAGGCCGCCCAGGCACTGACGCGGGAATATGCCGGCTTGAAGGGCGACGTCGACCTGGTCGGCTCCCTGGAGTCCCGCCTGTCCGAGTCCGAGGCGCTCTACCAGCTCGCCCGCGAAGAGGGCGACAGCTCGGTGGCGGGCGATCTGGAGGTGGCGGCGGCCGCGCTGGCGGCCGAGCTCGACCAGCTGGAGCTGCGTAGCCTGTTCACGGGCGAGCACGACGAGCTCGACGCCGTTTGCGAGGTCCATGCCAAGGACGGCGGCACCGACGCCCAGGACTGGGCGGAGATGCTGTTGCGGATGTACCAGCGCTGGGTGGAGCGCCGGGGCTTCTCGATGGAGCTCGACGACGTCAACCCGGGCCAGGAAGCGGGCATCCTTTCGGCCACGTTCATCGTGAAGGGCCGCTATGCGACGGGCCTCATGGCTTCCGAGCGGGGGGTGCACCGGCTGGTGCGCATGTCGGCCTTCGACGCCCAGCACCGCCGCCACACCAGCTTCGCCGCCGTCACGGTGGTCCCATTTTTCGAGGACCTGGGGGGCGAGGTGGAAATAGACGAAAAAGACCTGCGGATCGACACCTACCGCAGCTCGAGCGCCGGCGGCCAGCACGTCAATGTGACCGACTCGGCCGTGCGCATCACCCACCTGCCCACCGGCATCGTGGTCTCCTGCCAGAACGAGCGCTCGCAGCACCAGAACAAGGCCCGGGCCATGCAGATCCTGGCCGCCCGCCTGGCCGAACGGGCACGGGAGGAACGGGTGGCGGAGCTTTCCGCCATGGCCGGGCCGAAGGCGCAGATCGGCTGGGGGTCGCAGATCCGCAGCTACGTGCTGGCACCTTTCCAGCTGGTGAAGGACCTGCGCTCCGGCCACGAGACGGGCAACGTCTCGGCGGTCCTGGACGGGGACCTCGACCCGTTCATGGAGGCCTACCTCCGCTGGCGCAGGACCGCCGAATAGCCTGGCCGCCCGGGCCTACTATGGGTGCCGGAGGCAGACGGTGAGAAGAGGACTGGGGCGAGCGGGCGGTGCCCGGGCAGTGGCGAGGGAAGAACCCAAAGCCCCGCTTAGTGAGGAGCTGAGCGAAGAGGAAAGGTCCGGGCGGCTTGCGGACCTGACCGCCCTGATCGAAATGGTGAGGCCCATCATCCGCCAGGACGGTGGGGACTTGGTGCTCGTCAGCGCTGACGTCGAGGCGGGCGTGGTGGAGCTCCAGCTGACCGGGGCGTGCAGTAGCTGTGCGATCAGCGCCTCGACGCTCCAGGCGGGCGTCGAGCGCATCTTGAGGGACCGCCTCCACTGGGTCACCGAGGTCGTGGGCGACGTCGACGACCACATGGACTGGGGGGAGAGCACCGCCATGGGCCGGGGCGCCTACGTCCCCCGCTGGTGAGCGCGACCTGGTAGCTCTTGCGCCCCCCCAGGGCCGACCTAACCCTGGGCGCCCGGCCGCCGCCCCGTGCGGGGCCCGAAACGGCGGCCGAGCTCGTTGGCGTAGCTACCGCCCTTGACGTGGCGCCCGTTCCCCACCAGCGCCGGGGCCGAGATCCTCCCCCGGGGGCCGCCCGGCAGGATAACCTGCGGGGATATGTCCACCGCGTCCCCCATTGCTGAGCCGCAGGCCCGTGCCTGGCGCGACAAGGCGGTCACGGTGGCCACCGGGCTGGGCGGGCGAGCGCTCCACAGCACCGAGAGCTGGCTTCTCAAGTACTCGCTCGTTCCCACCACTCCCTTCCTCCCCCTCGGCACTTTTCCCTGGGTGGAAAGCGTCGAGGCGATGGTGCCCGCCGTCCGGGCCGAGCTGGACCAGGTGCTGAGCCATCGCGATGAGTTGCCCAATTTCCAGGACATATCGGTGGACCAGGCGTCCATCAGCAACGACGATGGGTGGAAGACGTTCTTCTTACGGGCCTACGGGTTCCGGTCGGAGGCGAACTGCCGGCGTTGCCCGAAGACGGCGGCCCTGCTCGACAGCATCCCCGGCCTGGTGACCGGTTTCTTCTCGATCCTTTCCCCGGGTAAGCACATCCCCCCCCACCGGGGCCCCTGGCGGGGTGTGCTGCGCTACCACTTGGCGCTGAAGGTCCCCGAGCCGGCCGCCGCTTCGGGCATCACGGTAGGTGGCGAGGAGGCCCACTGGGTTGAGGGCAAGAGCCTGCTGTTTGACGACGGCTACTCTCACGAGGCCTGGAACGGCACCGACGGCGTCCGGGTGGTCCTCTTCTGTGACGTGCTGCGCCCGCTGAGGCCCCCCGCCGACCAGGTCAACCGAGGCTTGATCAAGGCCATCAGCTGGTCGCCGTTCATCCAGGACGCCCGCAACCGTCACCAGGCGTGGGAGAAACGGGTCGAAGGCCTCCGCTGGGGTACCGGCAGTTGACCACCACCAGCAACGGCGTCGCCTCGGCGCGGGCCACTGAGCCGCGAAACGCCAAGCCCGCGGCCGACGTCTTCGCCAAGTGCCTCACGCCCAGGCTCGAGGAGTACCGGGCGGCGGACCAGCTCGGCCTCAACCCGTTCTACCGGGAGCTGTCCAGCGAGATTGGCCCGACCATTACCTACGGCGGGGCCGAGGTGGTGATGCTCGGTTCCAACAACTACCTGGGGCTCACCACCGACCCCAGGGTCAAGGAAGCGGCCGTCGCAGCCGTCGAGCGCTACGGCGCCGGCGTGACCGGCAGCCGGTTGTTAAACGGGACCCTCCCGCTGCACACCGAGCTCGAGGAGCTACTGGCTGACTGGGTGGGCTTGCCCGAGGCACTCGTCTTCACCACCGGCTACACCGCCAACCTGGGCCTCATCTCGACCCTGGTGCAAGCGGGCGAGGCCGTGTTCTGCGACTCCGCCGCCCACGCCTCGTTGGTGGACGGGGCGCGCCTGGCCGAAGGTATGCTCCGCGCCTTCCAGCACAACCGGCCCAACAGCCTGCGCCGGGGGCTGCGGTCGTGGAGGTCGCAACCAGGCAACAAAGGCGTCCTGGTGGCCGTCGACGGGATCTACTCGATGGAGGGCGACTGGGCGCCGCTGCCCGAGATCAGGGCCCTGTGCGACGACTACCAGGCCCGCTTGTTGGTGGACGAGGCGCATGCGCTCGGCGTGGTGGGCCCGGGCGGCGCCGGCACTGCCGCCGCCACCGGGGTGCGGGCGGACCTGGTGATGGGCACCTTTTCCAAGTCCCTCGCCAGCTGTGGCGGCTTCATCGCCGGGCCGGCGGACGTGGTCGGCTACCTGAGGCTGTTCTGCCGCCCGCTCCTGTTCACCGCCTCCAACGTGCCTGCCTCCCTCGGGGCCGCCCTCGCTGCGGCCAAGATCGCCCGCAAGGAGGACTGGAGGCGCGAAGCGGTCCTATTCCTTGCCGACCGCCTCCGCAGTGGCTTGGCTGAGATCGGCTACGACGTGGGCGGGAACACCAACAGCTCCATCGTGCCGGTCCACACCGGGGACGTCCTCGGCACCGCGGTCCTGTGGAGAGCGCTGCTCGACCACGGCGTTTATACCAACTGTTCGATCCCGCCCGCTGTGCTCACCCCTATGCTGCGCACCTCGGTGATGGCCATCCATACCGAGGCCCAGGTCGACCGCGCCCTGGCGGCGTTCGAGGACATCCACCGCAACGGGACCGTCGACGCCCGCCGGGAGCACCTGCTCGGGGTGCTCGAGCTCGAGCTGGACGGCAGCACCTCTTAGGGGCCCCGGTGGGTGGCGCCGGCGCCGTGGTCGGGCTGACCGGGGCCACTGGCCACATCGGTGGCTTGCTCTTGGGGCGCCTCCTGGCCGACCCCTCGGTCGAGGAGGTGCGGACCATAGCGCGCCGTGACCTCGTCCGCCCGGAGGCCGGGGCTCGGCCCGAGGCGAGCGGGTGGCGCCCCCGCCTCGTCCACGTAAGGGCCGACTTGCGCGAGCCCGCCGCCCGCCGGGCGCTGGCGGGAGCCGACGTCGTGTACCACCTGGCCGCCCAGGTCTGGCAGGGGTACGGCCGGGGGGCCCGCCCGGAGATGGAGGCCGCTAACGTAGCCGGCACCCGCAACGTACTGGCGGGCCGGCCGGCCGCGGTGGTGCTGGCGTCGTCGGCTTCGGTGTACGGCGCCTGGCCGGACAACCCGTTGCCGCTGACCGAGGCGCAGGCCCCCCGGCCCAACCCCGAGTGCCCCTACGGGAGCGACAAGCTCCGCTCGGAGCAGATCTGCGCCGAAGCGGCGGGGCGCTACGTGGTGGTGCGCCTGGCCGCCGTCCTCGGCCCTCACGCCGACGCCCGGGTCGCCCGGTCGGTGCGCGGCTACCGGCTGGCGGTCCCCGAGGTCAGGGGGGCGCCCCAGGCGGTCCAGTGGCTGGACGAGGCCGACGCGGTGGAGGCTCTCTTGGCTGCCGGGCGGGCCGTGCTCGAGGCCCGAGGCGTCACCGGCGAGGTCGTGAACGTGGCCACAGCCGACTGGCTCGGGGCCGGGGACTCGGCCCGGCTAGCCAGGAGCCGGGTCGTAAGGTTGCCACGCCCGGCTCTGATGGCAGTTTCGGAGCTCGGCCGGCGTTGGCGCCTGGTCCCGTTCGGGGCCGACCGGGCCGCCCTCATCGGGGGCCCCTTGGCCCTTTCGGTGGCCAAGGCGCAAGCGCTCCTCGGGTGGCGCCCGACGAGGACGTCGGCCCAGGTGCTGGCGGTGGCCCTCGGGCGGGACTGGCGGGCCTCGCCCCGCAACCGGGCGGTTTAGGCGGGCGGGGCCGGGCCCGAGGCCCCCGGTCACAGGTCCCTTTTGTACAGCCGCCAGATCTTGTGGCGCTCCGCCCCCATGGCCTCGATCTGCTTGTTGATGCGGGAGTTGGTGGCGAGGGTCCACGAGGCCTCGGCGGTTTGCACGCCGTCGGCCCACAGGCGGCTGAATATCTCCCCGTAGAGCATGGGGCCGAGGCCCATGTACTGGACCTCGGGATGTACGCCGAGGGCGAAGACGCGCACGTGCTTCACCTTCCTCATGCCGAAGTACAGGGCGGCCCAACCGGTCGGCAGGAGCCTCCCGCTGCGCACCTTGAGCATCGGCCGGTTGGCGTCGGGCAGGGCTAGGCACACGGCCACCGCCTTCCCGTTGCGCTCGAGTGCCAACGCCCAGCGGGGGTTGATCACCCGCTTCAGCTGCCTGCCCAAGTGGCGGACCTCGGCTTCGGGCATGGGGACGTAACCCCAGTTTTGCTCCCAGATCCTGTTGTAGAGGTCGAAGAAACGCCCCAGCTCGGCGTCGTAGTCGTCGGTGCGCATCTCGCGCAGGCTCACCTCCGAGCGCGCCCGGATCCTCTCCAGGGCCCGGCGCTGGCGCTCCGACAGGCCCCCGACCGTCTCGCGCCGGAACAGGTACCCGTACAGGTCCATCACCTGCCCCCACCCCGAGCCGAGCCAGAGCTGCTCGTAGTAGGGCGGGTTCTCCAGGGTCATCAAGGTGGGGGGCGAACCGAAGCCGTCGACCAGGAGGCCGAGCTCGTCGTTGGTGGTGAAGTTGGCCGGGCCTACGGCCGTACGGGCCCCCTGGCGTCGTGCCCAGTCCAAGGCGACGTCGAAGAGGGAACCGGCCACCCCGGGGTCGTCGACCGAGTCGAAAAAGCCCACCCAGGCCCATCGTTCGCCTTGGCGCTCGTTGAACAGCGAGTCGATGCAGGCCCCGATCCTGCCCACCACCGCCCCGTGGCGATGAGCAGTCCACAGCGCCCAACGTTGGTGCGACCAGGCCGGGTGGCGGGCCGAGAGGCGGTCGTAGACGGCGTAGCGCAACGGGGGCACCCACGCCGGGTCGTGGCCGTGGAGCCGGAAGGGCACGTCGACGAAGACACGCTTGGCCAACCACCTGCCGGCGGGCCGGACCTCTGTAGCTGCCATGGCCAGATACTAAATGAACTCCCTAGGAGGCCGGCCGGCCCGCCTCGAAGTCAGTTCTCTTCGTGACCGTTGTGGTTCTCGGCGGGGGGCGTCGCCGGCTCGCGCCGGCGCGCCCAGGTGGGGGAGATCACGATCGTCTCGCCTTGCGCCTCGCCGTCCTCGCCGAGCGCCCCCACCTTGGCCGGGGAGCGGTCCCGCAGCCGGGTCGCCCGCTTGCCGTTGATGGTCACCTGCTCGGTGGCGAGAGGCACCTCGACCTCGGCCATGCCGGCGATCCCCGCCGGGCGCAGGTCCAGCTCGATGACCTTGGCGCTCAACAGCTCGCGCATCGCCCGGCACACCTCGAAGTCGGACAGGTTGAGCGTCCGCCCGATCGAGCGCAGGTTGCGGCGGCCGTCCACCGCCGTGAGCACCCTCCACTGCTCCCGGTCGAGGGTGACCTGGCCGGGGTCGAGCTCGGTCACGAGCCGGGGCTGGACGTCGAGGGAGGGGATCAGCACCTGGAGCTCGGTCCACTCGGACAAGCGCTGGCGGGCCTGGTCCATTGCCTCCTGGACCGTCATGTTGACCCCCCCGGGGGCGCTGGAGCGGCCGGCGTGGAACTCGAAGTTACCGCGCTCGGTGCCGAGGAGCTCGAAACATATCTCCTGGATCCTTTGCCCCGCGTCCCCGCTCACCGCTGCCGCCTGGTGCTCGGACTGGTCCGCTCCCACGATGAGCCCGTCGACCAGGAACAGGTTGGCGGCGAACGACCGGCTGCGCACGTGGAGGCGGCCGCTCATCGAGCGCGACGCCAAGAGGTCGAGCACGGCACTGAAGTCGAGAACGTCAAAAGTCCCTTGTAAAGGCATCCGGCCCCATTCTGTCAGCCTCGGCCTGGCGCTGTGAAGAAGTTCAGCTTTCCATATTGGCAGCGCTGACACCCCAGCCGTCGGCGAATGAGGTTACCGTCAGCGACAGGAGGTCGCTGCCAGAGCGCCATACGCAGGACGAGGGCGCGTGGGCAGGCGGCGTGCTGCAGCCCCGGTACTCGGCCCCGCCCGGCGGGTAACGGTAGGAAAAAAGCGTGGCCACCGCGGCAGGGCTCGCGTCCAGCAGCGCCTGCGAGCGGTGGTGGGCCGCCCATGCGTCCACGAGGTCGTACGCCGCTTGGGACGGCGTCGGCTGGGGGGAGGGAGGAGCCCAGGGCTTGGCGGGCGGGGGCGCCGGCCCCCTCGTTGTGGCCCTGGCCGTCGTGGGTGCGGCCGTGGTCGTCGTAGGCGCCGCCGTCGTGGCCGTAACCGCCGTCGTGGCCGTAACCGTAGCCGTGGGCAGGGTTGCCGTTGGCGCAGGAGTGGTGCTGCCCGCGCCGCCCTGCCTGGCCGCCTGGCCCCCCCGTGGACCGCAAGCGGCCGCCAGCATTGCGGTGGCAACGATGGTCGCGGCCACCTGCGCCAGGTGGCGGGGCGGTACCAGAGGCTTCGGGGCATGCCTTCGGGGTGCCCAAGCGGGGCCCTGCATGGCGGCCACGCTACAAGCGGGCCATATTGGGCATCGTGCCCGGGGTGCTGATCTTGGCTTCCGCGTCGGGCGGGGGCAGCGACGTGGCCTTCGTCCCGCTGGTGTTCCTGCACGCCATCTCGGCGCTGGCCGCCTTCGGCAGCATCGGCTTCGCCGGGACATATGCCAGCCGAGCGGCCCATTTACAGGGGTTCGCCGCCGCCGCCCCTCCGCCCGGCGACCCCGCCGCCCCTGGCGCTCCCGCCGGCCACGCCGCTGCCTCCCCGAGCCCGGCCGGCTCCACCGGTGAACTGGACCCCGAGGTCGAGGAACTGCTGCGCTACTTCCAAAGGCCGGCCCGGTTCTGGAAGGCGATCCTGCTGGTGCCTGTGTTCGGCATCCTGGCCCTGGTCGTCCAGCCCAACGGCAAGGGCCTGGACCAGGTGTGGACGGTGGCCGCGCTCCTGGTGTGGCTGTTGGCCGTCCTGGTGGCGGCGGGGGTCGTCGTGCCGGCGCTCAACCAGATGAAGTCGATGCTCGGGCAGGCGCGGGCGCCGGGCGGAGGACCGGCCCGGGCGGCGGCGGCGGGGCAG
>JBOGGK010000233.1:0-15769 GCA_050744045.1 Acidimicrobiales bacterium
CCTCGTGCCCTCCGGCCGGAGCCCTCCAGCCGGAGCGGCCCATCGGAGCCCATCGCATCCCCCACGGGGGCACTTGAATACGCGCCGTCACGCAGGAAGCCGCCTACAGCCCTGCGACCGCGCGCAAGTTTACATTAACTCCCCCGATTGGCCTAGGGTTTTCGCGCACTTGTGTACGTTTTCGGGTGCGCCGCCCGGAGCTTTTGTAAAGGTACGCGCGCATAGCGTATATAACGGCAGAATACTCCCTGCCGGGCGCGCGTAATTGGTAGAAAACCCCCGGCAGGAAGGGGGAGTAAACGCGCACTTTTGTACAGCGGACGCCGGGAAGCGGCAACAGAGGCGGTCCCAGGCTGCTTCGCGCCGGCGGGCCCGGTGCCGGCGGGCAGGCGATGGGTGGGCGCCCGCTACCGGTCGGGCGCCGGCGGGTCGGGCGCCAGGGGGCAGCGAGCGGCGGGGCGGGCCTCAGGCGGCGACTTGCCCGTACCCAGCCGACCTCGGCGGGACTTCGGGCCACCCGCTAAGCGCCGAGGAGCTCCCGGTAAAGCTCCAGGTGCTCGCCGACCATCCGGGCCTGGCCGAACCGCTCGGCCACCCGTCGGCGTCCCTCGTAGGCCAGGCGGGCCTGTCCCGCCGGGTCGGACAGCACCCTTTGGAGCCGCGAGGCGAGGGCGCCGGCGTCGCCCGGAGGGCACAGCCAACCGGTCTCACCGTCCTGGACGACGTGGCGCACGCCCCCGACGTCGGTTGCGACCACCGCGCGGCAGGCGGCCAGCGCCTCGATGAGCGCGACCGGCGTGCCCTCGTTACGGCTGGGAAGGGCCACGACGTCGACGTCGCCCAAAGCTCCGGGCACGTCGGCCCACCAGCCCGTGAAATGAGTGCGGCCGGCGATGCCGAGATCTCGCGCCAGCGCCTCGAGCGGGGCGCGCAGCTCCCCGTCGCCCAGCACCGCCAGGTGGGCCTCCGGGATGGTGGCGAGCGCGGTGAACAAGCTGGCGTGGTCCTTCACCGGCACCAGCCGGCCGAGCACGCCGATGAGCGGCACGTCGCCGGGGAGCCCCAGGGCCGAGCGCAACTTGCCAACGCTCCCGTCCCTCGGTCCCACGGCCAGGCAGCCGTGGAGATCGAGCCCTAGTGGTATCACCCGCCACTGCGACGGCCGGCCCACGCCGAGGTCGAGCAGCGAGTCGCGCACCTCGGGGCTCACGGCGACCAGGGCGTCGGTACGCCGGGCGAGCATGCGCTCCAACTGGAGGAACGCCCGCTGCTCGGGACCGGCGAAATAGCCCTCCAGCACGTGACCGTGAAAGGTGTGGACCAACTTGGGCCGGCCCTCCCGCCGCGTGCCCAAGAGCGCCGCCACCCTGCCGATCGTGCCCGCTTTGGCCATGTGGGTGTGCACCAGGCGGAACCCACCGCCCCTGACCAAGCGGGTGATGGATGCGAGCGCCCGCAGGTCGGTGGCGGGCCGCACCGGCCTCACGAGAGGGGCCCGCTGCACGGGGACGCCCGGGTCGGCGAGCTCGCCCTCGCGCCCGGCCGGGCTCCCGGCCGCCACCGTGACCGACAGCTCGGGTGACAGGCCCTTGGCAAGGAGGAGGACCTGTTGGGCGGGGCCGCCAATGTTCATGCGGGTCACGAGCAGCAGGATGCTCGGCCCTGGCCCCGCTGGCGCCCCGTCGCGGCTGGCGCTCAGCGCTTCTCCCGGGGCGCGGCTAAAGGGTGGCGGGCGACGGCCATCGGCCCCCATGGTCGCGCCTGGGCGCGGGCCGGCGCAGCGCCGTCTTGACGCCAGGGAGAGCGGCGAGCAGGATCGCCCCATGCCGGAGCCGGGCCAAAAGGTGGCCGTCGTCGGGCAGGGTTACGTCGGCCTGCCTCTGGCCCTGCGGGCGGTGGAGGTGGGCCACCACGTCGTCGGTTACGACACCAACCAGGGGCGGGTGGAACGGCTGGCCGCCGCGAGCTCCTACGTCGAAGACGTGAGCCCTGGCCAGCTTGACCGTGCACTGGCGACCGGCCGCTATTTCCCCACTTCTGACCCTGCTCAGCTCGCCGGCTTCGACGTCGCTCTGATAACTGTCCCCACCCCCCTGCGAGAAGGCGGCCCTGACCTGTCCTTCGTGGGCCAGGCCGCAGGCGAGCTCGCCGCCCACCTGCGGCGGGGCGCCCTGGTCGTGCTGGAGTCGACGACCTACCCGGGCACCACCGAGGAGCTGCTGGCGGGCATCCTGCGAGATGGCTCGGGCCTCGCCCCGGGCGCGGATTTCCGCCTCGGCTACAGCCCCGAGCGGATCGACCCCGGCAACCGCCATTTCTCCCTGGCGGAGATACCGAAGGTGGTCTCGGGCATCGACCCGGCCTCGCTCGCTGCCGTCCAGGCTTTCTACGACACGCTCGTCGACAAGACGATCCCGGTCTCCCGCCCGAAGGAAGCCGAGCTCGCCAAGCTCGTCGAGAACACCTTCAGGCACGTCAACGTGGCCCTGGTCAACGAGCTCGCCATGTTTGCCGCCGAAGTGGGCGTGGACGTGTGGGAGGCGCTCGACGCGGCGGCCACCAAGCCCTTCGGTTTCATGCGCTTCAATCCCGGGCCGGGGGTGGGCGGGCACTGCCTGCCCATCGACCCGAGCTACCTCTCCTGGCACGTTCGCACCAGCGTCGGGCGCAGCTTCCGCTTCGTCGAGCTGGCCAACGACGTGAACGACCACATGCCCGAATATGTGGTGAGCCGGGTCATGTCCGGGCTCAACCGGCGCGGTTTGGCGGTGAACGGCGCCAAGGCGCTCGTCCTCGGCATGGCTTACAAGCCAAACACCTCAGACATGCGCGAGTCACCCGCCCTCGCCATCGCCCAGCGCCTCGTCTCGCTCGGTGCCGAGGTCCGCTACGTCGACGACCACGTCCCCGAGCCCGACGTGCCCAGCTCCGGGCGGCAGCTCGTGCGGGCCGCCCTCAGCGAAGCCGAGCTCGCCCGGGCCGACGTGGTCATCGTCGCCACCGACCACGACGACATCGACTACGACCTGGTCGCCGCCCACGGCCGTTACGTGCTCGACACCCGCCACCGCTGCCCTGGCGGCACCGTCGAGTACCTTTAAGCGTCGGGGTCGCGCTGGCCCCGTGCGGGCGCATCGAGGATCCCTGGCGACCCGACGAGCCAGATACCCCTGGCGAGCGCCTCGGCCCAGATGGGGTTCCCGGTCTTCTCGGCACGCGTCCAGTCCTGGCACGTCCAGGAGACGACCTCGACCGGCGGCGGCACCGCCCCCAGGGCCTGCACCCGGTCGAGGGGGTGCTCAGGCAGCCCGTCGGCCACGACGAGCACATCGACGTCGCTGCCCGGGTGGAAGTCGCCGCGGGCGACCGAACCGAAGACCACGACGGCGCGGGCCCCCAGGGCGGCGTCGAGGGCACCAGCAAACCCCCGCGCCACCTCGACCAGCGAGGCCCGCTCTCGCCGGCGGCGGGCGATGACCCCGGCGACGCTCACTGCTCGGCCCCGGGGCGGCCCTCGTCGGGCTCTTCAGAGCGCTCCTGCGCCTGGAGCAGGGCTGCCCACCACGCCTCGATCGCGGCCCGCGTTGCAGCCGCATCCTCCCTCGCGGCTTGTGCGTCCTCCTTCGAGTAGTACGCACTGGGGGCCTGCCCGGGCACCGCGTCGGGGTACCGGGCCGATATGTAGTGGCGCGCCAGCCGCTTGAGGCCGGCGGTGAGCCCGTCGCCCAATGGTTCGCCTATCGCCCGGGCCACCGCGTCGCCCAGGCGGTACACGTCGTGCCCCCAGGCCTCCGGGCCTACGCCGATCCCGTGCAGGAAGCCCTTCAACGCCAGTTGGGCGGCCTGTTCGTACTGGAAGGCGGCCCAGTGGTAGAGGCCAGCGGTGGCCTGGAGACCGGCGCCTCGAGCGGCTTCGGCACCCGCCCGCTGCCACCGGCTGTACTCGTCCACGTCCAGGATGTAGGTCAGGCTACTCTTCGGGTGGCCGGCGACCGCCGCCGGCCTGCGTGGTAGGGCCCGGCCCGGGCCAGCCGCCCCCAGCCCTCCGCGGCCTTGTAGCCAGCGCGCGAAGATGGTCCCTTGATGCGGGCTGGGGCGGGGCTGCCATCAAGTACGAAAGCTGGCCGGGGGCCGGGCGGTACGGGGCCGTGAGCTCGCTGCCCGCGTGGGCGTACCCGGCAGTCCTCGTCGCCTCTCTCGTCCTGAGCCTGGTGCTGGTGCCGGTGGCGCTGGCGGTCGCCGTCCGCTTCGAGGCCCTCGACCACCCCGACGGGGGGGCAAAGGCCCACGACAAGGCCGTCCCCTACCTCGGGGGCGCCGCCATCGTCGTCTCGTTCGTCGCCGTAGTGCTCGTGGGCAACGCCGTCGACCCGCCACCCTCGGGCCTTCCCCAGCTGGCTGCCTTTCTCGGCATGGGCACGCTGCTCGCGCTGGTGGGCTTGGTCGACGACCTGCGGGGAGGTCTCAGCCCTTGGCTGCGCCTCGTGCTCGAGGCGGGAGCGGCGGTCGTGGTGTGGTCCAGCGGGGTGACGGCCCACCTCGCGGGGGTGCCGAAGCCGGCCGACGCCGTCCTCAGTGTCTTGTGGATCGTCGGCATCACCAACGCCTTCAACCTGCTGGACAACATGGACGGCCTCTCGGCAGGGACAGCGGTGATCGCCGCCTTGTCGGTGTTCGGGGTGGGGGCGCTGCAGCACAGGTACCTCGTCGCCGCCCTGGCGCTCGCCCTGGCCGGTTGCGCTGCCGGGTTCCTCCGGGCCAACTTCCACCCCGCCAAGATCTACATGGGCGACGCCGGGAGCCTGTTCCTCGGCTTCGTCATCGCCGTGCTGTTGTTGAAGCTGCGCTCCAACGCCCCCACCCGAGTGCCGGTGGCGGTCATCCTCGCCGTGCCCGGAGTGGCCATCTTCGACACCGCGCTGGTGAGCGCCTCCCGCCTTGCCCACCGGCGCAGCCCGTTCCAGGGGGGCCAGGACCACACGAGCCACCGCTTGGTACGCCTCGGGTTGTCGGTCCCCGCCGCCGTGGGCTCGATCTACGCCGCCGGGGTCATCCTCGGCGGGGCAGCCCTACTCATGTCCCAGCTCGGCGCCGTGGTCCGCATCGCCGGCGTGGCCGGGTTGCTGGTGGCCGCCGGCGCCCTAGCCGTGCCCCTCGCCCGGGTGCCTGTCTACGGCACCGGCGCCAGGGCGGCGCTGCAGGCGAGGGCGGCGCTGCAGGCGAGGGCGCCGGCCGGGCCCTTGCCGGGGACCTCGGAAATGCCGCCGGCACGGGGACCTCAACGGCTGTGAGAGCCGGGCAAGGGGCTACCGCCTTTCCCAGGCAGTCTCTTCGCGTTTACTGGTGACACGGTGGACGACGAGGCGACGGGCGCCATGTACCAGTACCTGTGACGCCCTTTATGTACTCGCCGGAGGCGGTGGCGCTCGGCGGGCGCCCGAGCGCTCGGGTCAACTGGTAAGGGCTCCCCAGACATTAACTGCCGAGGACGGCGCCGCGCCCGCTACGGTGGTTGACAAGAAAGCTAAATAAGAGAAAGGAGTTGTGCTTCAGCATGTCATGGGCGAGCGGCGGCTTTGCCCGTGGCGAGTTGGAAGCACCCTCCAAGAGGCTCCTCGCCAGCGGCGGCTTGGTGAACGCCGGCTTCGCCGCCTCGAGCGTGTTCGTATCGCTGTTCTTCTACCTGGCGAGCGGCTCGGTGACCGAGATGGCGCTCTACTCGCTCGGCAACTACTGCGGGCTCACCATCGGGTTCCTGGGGGTGGCGAGGTGGTTACCTGAGACCTCGCCGAGGCGGCTGTTCAGGGCCGGCCTCGCTCTTGACGCCGTCTTCTACTGCGTGCTCATCGCCCTCGGCAAGGGGGCCGGGGACCTGTCGGCCGAGCTCGGGCTATTGAACGGCGTCGCCGCCGGCACCTACTGGCTCGGCGCCAACACCTTGGCCTACGACGTCCTGAGCCCCAAAGAACGGGGCCGCTACTATGGTTTGAACTTCGCCATCCGGAGCGTCCTCAACGTGGTCATGCCGCTCAGCGCCGGGGTCGTGATCGCCCGCCTTGGGGGCCAAGCCGGCTTCGTGGCGGTGTTCTCGGTCGTCCTCGGCGCCTTCGTCGTCGCCTGGTGGGCGGCGCGCGGCCTCAGCACCACCCCGGGCACCGGGGGCGTCCCGCTGCGGCGGGTGCTCGCCGTCCCCCTGGTACGTTCGGAGTGGGGCCGGATCTGGCTCGCGGTCGGGATGCGGGGCTTCCGCCAGGCGGCGGGGAGCCTCGGGCTTATCGTGCTCGTCGCCCTGGCCACCCACAGTTCTCAGGCTCAAGGCGAGTTCGCCGCCGCCGCCTCCCTGGCCGGCGTCGCTACCTCGGTGGTGGCCGGCCGCCTGCGCCCGGGCTCCCAAGCGACCGGTATGTGGCTCGGGGCACTCGGCGTGGCCGGGGCAACGGCGCTGCTGTTCGTGCGGGCCGACTTCGCCATGCTCCTCGCCTACGGGGCGCTGAGCGGGCTGCTCTACCCGGGCCTCACGGTCCCCCTCGCGGCGGCCGCGCTGGACGTGATCGACGCCGACCCGGAGGCTGCCGAGCTGAGAGGGGCCTACATCGCCTCCCAGGAAGTCGCCCTCAACTGCGGCCGGGTAGGTGCCGTCGCCCTGCTGCTCACGGTGCTCGCGCTCATGCACCCCGTCGGGGCCGTCCTGGTGGTGCTGAGCGTGGCTGCGCTGCTCCAGTTCGGCGCCGCCCACTTGGGCTCGACCGCCCTGGAACAGGTGAGCACGCAAGCGGCATAGCCGTATTGAGAGGGCGCCATACGGGTGCTCAAGGTGGTCATAGCTGTACCCGCCACCCGGACCGTAAGGGGAATACCGACAGAGGTCGCATTGGAGGTTGGCGATGGCATGCCTGAGCCGTGCGCACTGAGCCTCGACAACATCACGACGATGCCGAAGTCCTTCTTTGGTCGAGCAGATCTGCCCGGTTGGACCTCAGCCGGATGGCGGAGGTCTGCCGGGCGATGGCCATAGCCACGGGTTGTAGGTAATCGACACCCCTTACCCGGGAGGAAGGAACAGCCCTCCGTACGGTAGGGCTGTGCCAACGACAGCCGGGGGCCGGCAGCGCGTTGCCTCCTTGCGGTCTCGTCCAGGGGCCATCAGCGACCCGTCCACGGCCTCGCGCCGGCGAAGTCGGCCCGCACGGTGGTGGCGACCGCCCCGACAACGGCGCCCTGGGCCCGGCCGAGGTCGACGCCCAGTTCGCGGTTGTACTGCAGGCTCGCCCAGGAGAAGTTCTGCGAGCCGACTTCGACCTGCTCGTGGGGCCAGCCCGGGTCGACGTCGATCACCTTGGCGTGTATGTACAAACTTGCGTCGGCCGGGTAAGTGCGCACGTGGGCGCCTGCCGCGGCGAGCTTGTCGAAGTTGGGCCTCCACTCGCTCTGGTAGGTCATCACGACCTCGACGTCTACGCCTCGGCGGGCGGCAGCTTCGAGGGCGTCCACTATCGTGTACTCGCTCATCTCTTCGTCCTCCACGTACAAGGCGTGGCGCGCCGAGGCGATGATGGCCACCAGCCTGGCGTCGGCGCCCGGGCTCCAGATGAGGTGGGCGCCGGCCGGCTCCGGAGACGAGGAGCGCCCGGCGAAGTCGTCGGCGAAGACCGCCTCGATCGCCCTGACGTCGGCCGGGTCGCGGTCGATCACGGCGAAATCACGGCTCGTCGCGTAGTACCGCCTCGTCAGGTTGAGGGTCATGACCGCGGAGACCACGCCGTCCACCGTGATCGTCTTTTGGTGGGTGAGGTCGTAGCTCCCCGGTGCCCAGCGCACCTGCACGCCGCGAGCGCGCAGGTAGTCGTAGGCGGCCAGGTTGTAGCCCTTCACGTAGCGCTCGTCGAGCAGCACCCTCACCCGGACGCCCCGCCTGGCGTCCGCCGCCAGGTCCGCCTCCGCCGTAGGGTCCTCGAGCTCGTACATGGTCATGTCGACGCTGCGGCGGGCCGAGGCGATCAGGCGGTAGATGGGGGCGAGGCCGGCCCCCGGCTCGGTGACAAGGGAGTACTCGGCCGGTGCCGCGGCTGCCGGGGGGACGCCCCCTACGCCGCCGAGGACCGTACAGGCGACGAGCGCGCCGAGCAGGCCGGGGACGAGCCGGCGAGGGCCGGGGCGGCGCTTCAAGTTCCCGGCGGCCAGGGCTTCCCCGGCTCAGCCTCGACGCCGTAAGCCGCCAAGCGCCCCGAGGTGGGCGCCTCAACTGCCGGTGCGGCCATTGGCCCGATGATAGGCGCAGCCCTGGGCCGGCGAGACGGGGAGATCCCGGTAGCGGCACACGGGCCCCACTAACAGCGCCAAAGAGGAAACGGCGAAGGTGCTCACCATGGCCCATAGTGCGCTCCGTGCTCCAAGAAGGCTCCCGAGGGCACCCGCTGCGAGCGAGCCAAGGGGGATGGCGCCATAGGCGAGGAAGCTCATTGTGGCGGTGAGCCGCCCGAGCAGCGGCGGGGGGCAATAGCTCTGCCGGAAGCTGCGGACGATGACGTTGGAAGCGACCAGGCCGGCCGACACGACGGCACCCCCAAAACCGAACAGCAGGAGGCGAGGCCCGGGACCGGCCAACGGTACGAGGAGCCCGAACGGTGCCGTGCCTATGCTGCAAGCAAGCAGCGCCCGGCCCGACCCGAGCCCGCGGGAGAGGGGGCGGGCGGCAAAGGCCCCGCAGGCACCGCCGACGCCCATCACGGCGAGGAGGATGCCGACGGCCAGCGAGCTGACCCCGACGGTCCTCACCAAGAACACGACCTCGAGCGACTGCCAGCCCGCGAGAGCGAGGTTCCCCAGAGCGCCCTCGGCCATGAGGGCTCGGAAGTAAGGGTCCTCGGCAACGAGCCTCAGCCCGGCCGCAATGTCGGCCCACAAATGCGGCCGAGCACGCCCGGGGCGTGGACGAGGTTCACGGGGCCGGATGGACAACAGGCAGGTCGCCGAGACGGCGAAGGTGAGGGCGTCGGCCGCGAGCCCGCTTGCGGCCCCCAAGGCCTGGGCCAGCAGGCCCGCCGCCCCCGGCCCGGCCACCCGGGCGACCGAACGGCTGCCCTGCAATTTTGCGTTCGCCTCCACCAGCTCGTCGGTTGGGACCAAACAACGCAGGTACACCCCATAAGCGGTGGAGAAAAAGACCGAGCTTGTCCCGGCGACGGCGGCGGCGGCGAAGAGCTGGGCCAGGCTGAGCACGCCCGACCACGCGGCCAGGGGGACACTGACCAGGGCGAGAGCCGAGGTGGCATCGGAGGCCAGCATGAGCCGGCGGCACTCCAGGCGGTCGACCCAGGCACCGGCCGGCAAGCCGATCACGAGCCAGGGCGCCCACGTGCACGCGTACAGGGCACCCACGGTGAAAGCGCCGGCGTGCAGGGCCCTGACCGCCACCAAGGGCAGCGCCAATGAGGTTATGACATTGCCGAAACTGCTCGTTGTCTCGCCCACCCAAAGCTGGCGGAAGCTTCGTTGTCGCAATAAGCCGACGCTCTCCGGCCCGTGCAAAAATGGTCCACCTGGGCGACGGGGGCAGCTAAGGCCGCGCCGGTGGCGGCCGAGGGAGCGGTTCTGACTTGTGGCAGGTGGGGCGAGCGTGCCCAAGCCGTTGGCGCTCACTGGCCCGGCCTCTCCTCACGGCGGACCCTGTGCTGCCCGGGGGCCTTCGAGCGCCTAGCGATGGCCGTGGCAGGACCGCCGCGCTCGCCGGTGCCGAGCACCTCCTCGGCTATCGCCGACCAGAGCCGTTCCCGGGCCTGGTCCAGTGCGCCAGGGCTCGGCGGCTCGACCCGCCCGGCGGCGGCCAGGACGTCGTTTTTCTCCTCGCTCACAGCTCCTCCTCGTCCTGTTGGGCAACGGCTCCCGCCACGACGGGGCGGAGAGCAGCCCGGGCCCGGTGAAGGCGGCTGCGCGCTGTGCCCTGGGGGATCCCCAAAGCGACCGCGGCCTGCGCCGGGGTCAACTGCTCCCACGCCACCAGCAACAGCACTTCTCGCTCCCCGGGGGCCAGCGCGGCCAGGGCGGGGACAAGAGCTCGCGTCGCGGCGTCGGAATCGAGGCGCTCGACAACGCCGTCCCAGGGGTCCGTGCGTCGTTCGCTCCCCGAGCGGGGAAGTTCCCGAGAGCGCCAATGGCCTCGGAGGGTGTTGCGGGCGATCCCGTACAACCACGGCCGAGCGTCGGCGCACGCAAGGTCGTAGGAGGCCCGGGCGGCGAAGGCCCGGGCCCATATCTCGCCGAGCAGGTCGTCGGCGACCTGCCGTCCGGCGCGTCGGGCCAAGAAGCCGTGGAGCGCGACCTCATGGCGCTCGACCACCTCGACGAAAGCGTCGGGCCGGCCGCGCAAGGACTGCTCGATGAGGTCAGCGTCGGTCACGGGTAGCTCTGGTCGCTTACCATCTGCCCTGTTATTGCAGTGGACGGTGCCAGGCGTTCGCAGGCCAGCCAGGTAGACCCTGGAGCCGGCCGAGCGCCTCGCGTTCGTCCTGCACGACATGTTCGCCGTCCCCTTCGAGGAGATCGCCCCCATCGTGGGACGGACGCCGGTCGCCGACCGGCAGCTGGCCAGGCGCGCCCGGAGGCGGGTGCAGTCCGACCCGGCCATCCTCGACGCCACCGCCGCCGCCCACCGTGAGGTGGTAGCCGCGTTCCTTTCCGCCGCGCGCCACGGCGACTTCGAGGGGCTGCTGCGCCTGCTGGAGCCTGGCACCGACAACGGGGGGGAAGCGTGGGTGCCGGTTTGCTGGCGCACAACCACGCCTTCCTCGCGTGGGCGAACGGTTGCTCGACCGCCACCCGGGTTCCCTATAGAGAGTTGTGCTTCCGGCGGGATGCGGAAAGACTCGGCCACTCTTTCGGTTTTTCAGCTCCAGGCAACTTGCTGCCGACGCGACCGGGGTTACAAGCGGTTGAGGAACGATTTGGCGCGGGCGGTGCCGTTCTGGCCGCTCGGGCATGGTCAAACTGCCCAGGGTGCCGTCCGCTTGCCTGATGTCCTCGAGGTACCCCGGGCGCCATCACGGCCAGCCTGAGGCGTTCGGGTGCGCAAGTTGGCCAGGCACCCGCATCAAATCTGGCTTCCTTTCCCCCGGACCGACCGTTCGCATAGCTCGCCGGGCCGAAGTGAGGCAGGTTCGCTCGCCGAATACCCGCTGGACGACCCGATAGCGCTGCGCCTAGCGTCTGGCTCCGTGCGCGATGAGGTTGGCCCCCCCAGTCTCGGGCAGGCAGACGACCCGGCCGACGGTTGGTTCCCTGAGAGCGTGGCCGAAAGCTACGACTCCCCCGGCGGTGCGAACGCGCCCGAGGTAGTGGTGCCCATCGTGGAGGTCCTCGAAAAGCTAGCCGACGGCGGCCCGGTACTCGAGCTCGCCGTCGGGACCGGTCGGATCGCCGCCCCGCTAGCAGGGCGCGGCGTGCGGGTGAGCGGCATCGAGTTGAGCCGGGCCATGGCAGGGCGGATTACCAGCAAACCGGGCGGTGACGCGGTGGACGTCACCATCGGCGATATGACGTCGACACGAGTGGAAGGTCAGTTCGCGCTCGTCTACTTGGTGTTCAACACCATCAGTAACGTGGTCACCCAGGATGGGCAGGTTGATGTTTTCTGCAACGCGGCCGAGCACCTGCGCGGCGGCGGGCTGTTCCTCGTCGAGGTTGGAGTGCCGAGCCTGCAGCGCATGCCGCCGGGACAGGACACCGTGCCGTTCGAGGTGGCGCCCAATCGCGAAGGCGGCGGCTACGTCGGCTTCGACCAGTACGACGTCGCAACGCAGCAGTTCACTTCCAACCACATCTCCGTGTCGCCAGACGGGACTGGGCGTTTCCGGCGTACCCCGTTCCGCTATGCGTGGCCGGCCGAGATGGACCTCATGGCGCGCATTGCCGGGATGAGCCTGAGGTTCCGCTGGGCGGGCTGGGACCGCTCGCAGTTCACGGCAGACAGCGCCAAGCATGTTTCGGTGTGGCAGAAGCTCTGAGCACGTGAAGCCGATTCGGCGGGAACTCCGGCTGCGAAGTCCTCGAACTCGCTCTACATCGCCAGCAGGTCCTGATATAACGCATTGCTTCCCCACTCACCATCGTGGGGTGGCTCCACCACGATGGCACCAAAGTGGCGGGCGAAGCTAGCTGCCATAGTGGCGGCGCCAAGAAGTTGGGGTCTTAGCACTGTTCGGGGGGGGGACGGGAAGACCCACATTCGCTCGGCGGGTCGAGCTCCCGGGGGCCATGGTCGGTTTGGGCGGCCGAGCCGTCCGGTACCCTAAAAGACGTGGACACGCTGGGCATCATCCGCCAGATGCGAGAGGACCCCGCCCTGCGGGACGAACTGCGTTCTGTTCTTCTCTCCCAAGAGCTGCTCCAGCTGCCCGAGCGCTTGGCGAAGGTCGAGGCCGAGATCTCCGAGATCCGCCACGACATAGCCGACATGGACCGGCGGCTGACAAGCCGCTTGGACGCCATGGACAAGCGTCTCGACACCATGGACAAGCGCTTCGACGCCATGGACAAGCGTCTCGACACCATGGACAAGCGCTTCGACGCCATGGACAAGCGCTTCGACGCCATGGACAAGCGCTTCGACGCCATGGACAAGCGCTTCGACGCCATGCAGGTCGATGTCGGCGACCTCAAGGGCAGCGACCTCGAGCGGCGGGTACGGGAAGCTCCTCGCCGGCACTTGGGCCGCTTCGTGCGCCACGCCACCTCCCTCACAGAACAGGACCTCGACGCAGCGGGCGGCCTCGGCGAAGACGACGCAGAGTACCTCCGCTATGCCGACGTGGTAGTCCGCGGCGAGGACCCGGTGTCAGGGGCAGAGGTGCTCGGTGCTGTCGAGGTGGCCTGGACAGCCCACCAGGACGACTTGAGCAAGGCCCTCCGGCGGGCCGACCTGCTGGCCCGGTCCACCGGTACCCCGGTGCTCCCGCTCGTCGTCAGCCAGCAGCAGCCGGCTCAGGTCGTCGTGGACCGCGCGCACGACCTCGGCGTCGGCGTCGTCCTGGCCCGCGGCGGCAGCCCGCTTGCCCCGGCTTCGCCCCGGACCTCGCCGCACTGAGCCAGCGAGCAGCCGCGCCGGCGCCACCTGAGCGTCAGCGTTAGCCGACCGCTGAGGCAAGGCCAGGCGGGCCGCCGGTCGAGCGCCTGGCGCACAACGTCGGCACTCAGATGTGCTGCTGATTATGCGGGCGCTTTACGGTCCCCCGCACCGAGCGCCCGTTCGGCCCGCTCGCGGACGCGGTGCTTGCGGCTCATCTCCCGCAGCAGACGGGACGCCATCTGGGCGAAGTTGAGCGGAGGTCGGGCTGGGAGCCGACCTCCTGCACGTCAGTCGTTGCCCACCCGTCGCTCCCATGTACGCTCACCCTCGACCTCTGAGCGGGAAGGCACCTCTTCGTCCACGTGGAGGTTACTTCTCCTGGTACCTCTGCCGCAGGATCGGCGGCTCAATGGCGCGAGGAGTTGGCTCGCACCCGTCTTTGTAGACCGATCGGCTACTGGAGGAGGCCGAGCAGCGCCTCGGCCGGTCACTTACGGTGCGCGTTGTTGTCGTCAGCCTCGGCGTAGCGCCTCCACCACCACTTTGGGCGGGGGGTTAACGAGCACCTGTCCGTCGATGACGACGGTGGGAACCGTCTCGTTGCCTCCGGCGACCGACCGGACGAAGGCGGCGGCCTCGGCATCACGCCAGATGTTGACCATGGACGACGGGCGCAGCCGATGCCAGCGCAGCACAAAGCGAAGGCGCTGGCAGAAGATGCAACCAGGCCGCCAATAGACGATCACCGCCGGCGGTGTCAATTGCCCGCCCACGGGCGGATGAGCAGCGGGACGGAGCACCGAGGCCCGATAGGAGGTTGACCGCAGACACCTCGGGTTGCCGCCGAAGAAGACGGCCACAGCGGCGCCGGCTCCGAGCGCGATCGCTCCGCCGGCTCCGTGGCGAACACACCGATCACGACCACCGCCGCCACCGCGGCAGCGCCAACGATCGCGTCATGGGGCGAAAGCGGTGCATGAGACCTTCCTCCTATCGATCGTAGTGGGATTAGGCGTGGATGTGATGGCGTACCAGCAGGGTGAGCTTCATGGCCGCGTGGTGCCGAGGGACTCATGCGCGCCGGACCGAGCGACGGTGTGCGACCCATTCAGCAGCTCATGCAGCAACAGCCGAGCAGTCCCAGTGGGCCGAGCGCGCTCCCGAAGATAGGTAAGTACTTCGCGCAGCTAGCCGCTGCCCACCTCGCCGGCGCGACGCAGGCCGGCCGTCTTCACCGCCCGAGCGGCCCGCAGGCACGCCCGGCCAGCAGCCCAGCGTGCCCGGGCCCGGGCGGGCTGGCGGTAACGCTCCTCCGCCCTGAGGCTGGCCCGAGCAGCGGCACGTTCCACGTCCCGTTGACGCTCCCTGACAAGATCCGCAGCAACCCACGGGCCCATCAGCATGACCCGGGCCACGCCACGGCGCTGGTGCTCTCGGGCGTGCATCGGGAGGCCGGGGACGCCTGCGCCGTCAGTACCCTTGGCGAACCGTGGCCGCACCCGACGTCCCCGACGGTTGCGCCACGTTCGAGCCTGGCGATGACGCCGCCGAGCTTGTCACCCATCACGACAAGCGCTGCGTTCAGCGTTGCGCCGACCTCGCCGACCGCGTCGAACACAAAGCTCATGAGCTTGTCGTGGTCCACCGTCATCGGTACTTGGACTGCTGTCATAGTCCTGGCTTCCTTGAGCCTTGCCTCGAGGCCGACGGTACGAGCGCCGGCGCCCGCAGCGCTTCCGGGCACCCCCCTAATTGTCCTCGCAGGCCCCTTGGTCCCCACCCGTGCTCGACTGGCCCCGGAGCGGGCCAGCAGCACTGGTCCCGGGCACGCCGCGGAGCAGGCAGGCGTGAGAGCGCGTGAGCGGAGCGCGTACCACGGCGCCTCCGCGCCTTCGAACGGGCGGCAGGGCCCAACCGACCCCGCTACGTCGAGCGCCGCGCTACGGCGACCCCCTGCCCACGAGCCCGGGCCGAGGACATCGATCGACGGGCTGGCGCCGCGGGCCTGCTGCCAGGCGGTGCCAGCGGCGGGCCGGCTGACCGGCAAGCCGGTCCTCGCCTTCCAGGGCACCCTCCAGCCGGCGGGCATAGCCCTCGGCGTTGCGCGCCAGATGGGCGAGCACATGTCCCACCGACCAACCCGGTAACCGGCTCGGCGCCCTGACCCGCTCGTCGGTAAGCCTCTCGGCAGTGACCAGGACGCGGGCGTGGGGCCCCCCGGCAGAGCGCGACCGCCGCCGCCACGTCTTGCGCCAAGTCCATCATCATCACCTGACCCTGGCACCACTGTTGGGTGCCCGGCGACGGGGCGAGCAGTCACCGTGGCAAGCCCAAGGGCCCCGGTCCGCCTTGCCACTGGACAGAAATACCGCCGCTGAGGCATCGAACACGTGTACGATGGAAGGGTGGTAACCGGGCAGCTGACCAGAGCGGTCGAGGGCCTGGTGGTGCCCGCCGACGCCGAGGGCCTGGAGGACGCCCTTCGGGCCCGGGACCGCCTCGACGCCAAGATCTCTGAAGGCCTGCGGGCCTTTGACCAAGACCAGGCTTGGCGGGCCGACGGGTCGCTCTCGCTCACCGCCTGGGTGGCCTGGCACGGCCGGCGGGCCCGCAAAGACGCCCACCGCGAGGCGGTGGTGGCGAGGCGGCTGGCCGGCTGGCCGGTGACCGCCGCCGCCTGGGCGAGCGGCACGCTTTCCACCGGGCAGG
>JBOGGK010000234.1:0-5537 GCA_050744045.1 Acidimicrobiales bacterium
TTGCTGGCGGCCGCTTTGTGGGGGCCGTCGACGGTCTGCGTAGGCGACGCCGGTCGCCGCGGCGAAGCCAATGCCAGTTACGGGCGGCTGGCGGACGGCAGGAGCCTCCGCAGCTGGGTGGGGGCCCTCGGTGGCCCGCCGGCTCGAACTGGCGGTGCTGGAGCACCAGTCAGGGGTGGTCCCCGACGACATCGCGGTCGTGGTGCTGCGGCGGTTGGAGCCTCGGGAGTGCGGGTTCAGCCCCGGGGTGACACAGTGACCGTCTGGGTCCAGGTGTAGAACTCCCTCGCCGCTTTCCCCTGTTCGCGAGGGCCGAGGCTCGAAGCCTTGACCCCTCCGAAGGGGGCGAAGAAGTCGACGCCTGATGTGGGGCCGTTGACCTTCACCAGCCCCGCTTTCAACCGGCTGGTGACCTCCATGGCGCGGTCCAGGTCCCCAGTGAGGACGGCGGCAGCCAAACCGTGGCGGACGCCGTTGGCTATCGCGACCGCCTCGTCGACGTCGCGCGCCCCGAGGACGACCGCCAGCGGGCCGAAGACCTCCTCCTGGGCGAGGCGGTGGCTGGGCGGCAGCCCGTCGATCAGCACGGGGCGCACGTAGTAGCCCTCGCCGTCCACCGCTCCCCCGCTCAGCACCCTGCCCCCATCGCGGCGGGCTTCATCCATCGCGGCCACGACGGCCCCCCGGGCCGGCTCGTCGATCACCGGGCCGACCACCACCTCTGGCCCCGCCGGGTCGCCCACGGCCAGGCCCCTGACCGCGGCTACCAGCGCCTCGGCGAACTCGGGCTGGTCGCCGACCACTACCACCCGGGACGTGGCGGTGCACTTCTGGCCGGCGTAGCCCATGGCAGCCCGGGCGACGATCGCGGCCGCCGGCCCCGGTTGAGCGTCCGGCAGCACGATGGTCGGGTTTTGACCGCCCATCTCGGCTTGGGCAGGGACCCCCCGGCGGGCGGCCTCGGCCGCCACCTCATGTCCCACCGCCACCGACCCGGTGAACGAGACGGCGTCCACCGCGTCCAAGAGGGCGCGGCCGGTGCCGGCATCGCCGGCCACGACGCCAAGGAGGCCGTCGGGAAAAGAAGCCGACAGCAACTGGTGCAGCTTCATGGCCACCGCGGTGGCCTCGGGCGATGGTTTCATCAGGACGGCATTGCCGTAGGCCAGTGCCGGCGCAGCTTTCCAAAGCGGGATAGCGACCGGGAAGTTCCAGGGCGTGATAATTCCCACGAGCCCGTGGGGGCGGCGGCGGGCCATCAGGAGCGAACGCCCGTCGGGGGAAGGGTAGGTCTCGCCGTCAGCGTCCAGGGCAGCCTGGGCGTAATAGCGCAAGATGTTGACCCCCCTGGACACCTCCCCCACCATCTCGCTTCGCGGCTTGCCCACCTCGGTGATGCCCAGCTCGACCAGTTCCCCGGCGGCGCCTTCCAGTGCTGCAGCCGCACCGGAGAGCGCCTGGGCGCGGGCGGGGGCGGGGAGGCGGTACCACTGAGCCTGAGCCGCCCGCGCCGCCCGCGCGGCGGCAGCCACCGCGTCCGCGCCGGCTTCGGGCAGGTCGGCGAGCACCTCACTGGGGCGCTGGGGAGAGCGGGAGACCACTCGCCCATTTGCACTGTCAGGCATTACAAGAACCGTCCCCTGGCTCGGGCGGGGCCGGGCCGCCCACCACCATACCCACCGTACCCGCCGGACCACGGTACCCCGCCTACCCCGGGGCGGCTATGAGAGGGCCAGGCGGAGCGGCTACTCCTGTGAGGGCGGTCCCTGGGCCCGCCGCTGCTGTTTGCGTTCAGAACGGAGGCGTTTGGCCTCGAGCCGGCGCTCCCGCGACGCCCGGCTGGGGGAGGTCGGGTAGCGCCGGCGCTCGACCTGCAGCGCCTCCTCGGCTCTCTGGGCCAGCCGTTCCAGGGCAATCTGGCGGTTCCGGGCCTGCGAGCGCTCGTCGGTGACCACCACTCGCAGCACCGGGCCGGCGCGCTCGAGGAGCTTGGCGCGCTGGCGAGGCCCGAGGACGGCCGAGCGTAAGATGTCGAAGGTCAGCTCGACCCTGGTGTTGGCGGTGTTGGCGTGCTGGCCACCGGGGCCACCGCTGGAGCTGAAGTGCCACTCGAGCTCGGACGGCGGGATGACAAGGCGCCGCCCCACCCGGAGGCCGGTTTCGCGGTCCACCCTCACTACCGGGACTGGTTAGGGTGCTTTGAGGTCATCGTGCAAGGAGAAGGACCAGTTATCAGCGAGCGGCCAGGCGCCCGGGCAGACGAGGCGGGCCAAGACGGGCCGGCCGGGCTCCCGGTCTGGGCCGAGCCGGTCGCGGCTTCGCCCGGCGCGCAGCTGCCGGAGTCCGCAGCCTACCGGCTGAAGCGGCTCCTCCTCGGGCCACCGCTCATCAGCGACCAGCTGTCGGCCGAACGGCTCGGCAAACCGACCGCGCTGGCGGTGCTCTCGTCTGACGTCATGTCCTCGTCGGCGTACGCCACCGAACAGATACTGCGGATACTGGTGCCGGTGGGCGGCCTCGCCGCCTTCGCGTTGGTAACCCCGGTCACCGTTGTGATCTTGGCCGTGCTTGCCGTGGTCACGATCTGCTACCGCGGAGTCGTCAAGTCCTACCCCAAGGCCGGGGGCTCCTACGTGGTGAGCCGCGAGAACTTCGGGCCGAACGTGGCCCAGGTCGCCGGCGCCGCGCTGCTCATCAGCTACACCATCACGGTCGCGGTCTCGGTGGCAGCCGGTACCGACGCGATCATCTCCGCCCTGCCCAGCCTGGGCGGCGCCGCGGTGCCCATGTCGGTCGGCTTCGTGGTGCTGATCGGCTACGGCAACCTCCGTGGGGTACGCGAGGCGGGCAAGATTTTCGCCGTACCTACTTACTTCTTCATTGCCAATATGGCAGCCGTCATCGTCACCGGCTTGGTCCGGGCGGCGCTCGGCAACCTTGGCCATGTGCCGGCGGCGCCAGGTCAGCTCGCGTTCGGCCACGAGGGCGGAGGCCTGCTCCTCGGGGTCTCGCTGTTTTACGTGGCCCGGGCGTTCGCCAACGGCGGGTCGGCGATGACCGGGACCGAGGCGATCTCGAACGGGGTGAGCGTCTTCCGCCGGCCGCAGGCGGCCAACGCCCGCGCCACCCTCGTCATCATGAGCACGATCCTGGGGTCGATGTTCCTCGGAGTGTCCTTGCTGGCGGCATTCGCCCATGCCCGCCCGTTCGCTTCCGGCACCCCGACGGTGGTGTCCGAGCTGGGCAAGCTTGTCTACGGCACCAGTGCCGCGGGCTCGGTCCTCTACGGGTGCCTGCAAGCAGCCACGGCCGTCATCCTCATCCTGGCGGCGAACACGAGCTTCACGGGGTTCCCGTTCTTGGTCAGCTTCGTGGCCGAGGACTCCTTCTTGCCCCGGCCCCTTACCGTTAGGGGGCACAGGTTGGTGTTCTCCAACGGGATAGCCGTGCTCGCGGTGGCGTCGATCGCGCTACTGGTCGCCACGAGGGCCCAGGTCTCCGCGCTCATCCCGATGTACGCAATCGGGGTGTTCACCGGCTTCACCATGGCCGGGGCGGGGATGACCCGCCACCACCTGGCCCACCGGGTACCGGGCTGGCACCGGAGCATGGCCGTGAGCCTGGCGGCGGCAGTGGTGTGCGCCCTGGTGGTACTGATCTTTGCAGTGACGGAGTTCACCCGCGGGGCCTGGGTGGTGGTGGTCGTCATGCCTATATTGATCTACGCGCTGATGAAGACAAACGCCGAGTACCGCACAGAAGACGCCGTGCTCGACGAAGGCGTCGCCTTAGCGGCGTGCGAGGCGCCGGTGCTGCGCCGGCACACCGCCATAGTCCTGGTCGACCGGATCGACCTCGCCACGGCTCGCGCCATCCAGTACGCCCGGAGCATCACGCCTGACGAACTGTACGCCGTGCACTTCAACGTCGACAACCGTCGGGCCGAGGCGGTAATGCGCCGCTGGCGAGACCTCGGGCTGTCGCGCTTGCCACTGGAGGTCGTCGAAGTCGCCGACCGCCGGCTCAGCCGGGCGGCGCTGGAGATGGCGACCAAAGCCGCGGCGGACGGCCACACCGAGGTCAGCGTGCTGATCCCGACCCGGAGCTACCGGCGTAGCTGGGCAGTGCTCTTGCACGGCAAGAACGCCGGCCGCCTGGTCCAGGCGCTGGGCCATGTCGCACATGTCAACGCTACGCTGGTACCGTTCAACGTGGCCGACCTCGCCCATAGCCGCCGTTTCGTGGCCCCAGAACCCCGTCTCCACAACGCGGACCGCAAGGCGGCCCAAGCCGAGGCCGACCAGCGCTTCGCCCACGTGGGCGGCACCGTCCCCATAAGCGACCTGAGCTACCGCCAGCGGGCCAAGGTGGCAGGCCGGGTCCGGTCCATGCGCATCCAGCCCTGGTCGGACGTGCCCAGCCTGGAGTGCACCCTCGCCGACGCCAGCGGCGGGGAGGTGCTCATCGTCTTCCTGGGCCGGCGAGAGATCCCCGGCGTCCGCACCGGCACCCAGATGGTCGCCCAGGGGATGGTCGGCGACCGCCGTGGCGGCCTCGCCATGCTCAACCCGGACTACGAGCTGCTGGCCGTGCCCGAAGCCGAGCCGGATACGGCTTCCTAGCCTAGCGGGCCTTCAGGCAGTGGCTGGCGGGCCTGAGGCAATGGCCGCCTCGCCCGCCCTGGGGCGGCAGAGCTGGTTGGCGCTCCGCAGCACGTCAGGCCGAGCGAAGGCCGCGAGATCTACGGCCCGCTCGCTCCGTATGTGCACCCGCCGCGACTCGCCCGGCAGCAACGTGAAGAGCATCTCCTCGCTCTCCGCCCCTGGGTCAGCCCGCCCGGCCAGGATGGCGACGTCCCGCTGGAGCGTAGACGCGGCCAGGGTGACGTCGTAGCCACCCTCCGCCCGTTCGACGTCCACCTCGAGCGCCGGTGCGGGCAACTCCAGGTCTTTGTCCTCGGCGTAAAACCACAGCGCCCGGTGCCCTCCCCCGGTGACCGAGAGCATCTCGCGCGCCGGGTCCCCGGGGGTGGCGACCCCGGGGCCGATGGCGACGGCCACGCTCTGCCCAGGCCGGGCGCTCATCTCGAGCTGCTCGTGCGCCAGCGTGCGGCCATAAAAATCCTGCCTGGCCACACGGAGGGAGAGCTCCCAGGGCGCAGCGCCGTCATTGACGGCCGCCGCCAGCAGGCCGTCCCCCCCGGAACCGTCCCCCCCGGGCACCTGGCCCGGTGCCGGCTGCACCGTCAGCAAGCGGTCGGCGTAAGCCTCCCGCAAGGCGTACCAGACCGGCTTGCGCCTCCCGTCACCGTCGACGGTCGACCACGAGATGACCGGCCAACAGTCGTTCAGCTGCCACACGATCGTGCCCCGGCAACGAGGGCTGAGCGACCTCCAGTACTCGACGCCGAAGCGGACGGCGCGCGCCTGGATGAGGGAAGTGGCCCAGAACCAGTCCTCGAAAGCGCAAGGGACCGGGAAATGGGCGGCGAGGGAACGGCCGAGCTTGAGCATGCCGTCGCGTGCCTTTTCATGGGC
>JBOGGK010000235.1:0-6354 GCA_050744045.1 Acidimicrobiales bacterium
ATGCGCGCCCGAGTGGGCCACTACCTCGCCCATGACCGCCTCGGCGCCCAGCTGCTCGAGGCCGCCGGGAGCCATGGGTTCACCGTGTCCTGGGCGCGAGAGCACCACATGAGCCCCGAACACTGGACGGTGGACGCCCGCTTGGGCGCCGCCCTCAAGGCTGCCGACGGCGACTGACTTCGCCGGGCGGGAGCGCCTTGGCCGGGACTCGCGCCGGAGTGACGCCGACCGCCAGCCCGGTCGGTGCCATCGTGCCGGGGGCCATCGCCGGGGGGACGGCGTGGGCGGGAGCCGGCCCCGGCCCAGCCCCGGGGCGGCGGGCGTGGCGCCCGGGGGCGGGGGCACCGGTGGTGGCCGCCTTGTAGGAGCGGTATCGGTGCACGAAGAAGGCGGCTATCGCCACCACGGCCAGGGCCGCCAGCACGTAGCCGGCTTCGCTGAAGCCATGTATGACGGTCTTCCAGCTGGTGGCGATCTCGTAGCCTATGAGCGCCATGGCGCCATCCCAGATGAGGCTGCCCGCCGCCGTGAACAGGCCGAAACGCCCGAGGGGCACCTCGGCCACGCCCGCCGGGAGGGCGACGAAGTTGCGGACCACCGGCAGCAGCCGGCTCCCGAAGACGCCCCAGCGGCTGTGGCGCCGGTACCAGGCCTCGGCCCGGTCCAGGTCCCGGTGGCTGAGCAAGATGTACCGGCCGAAACGGTCCACGAAGGCCCGCCCCCCCGTACGCCCGATGAACCACGCGATGTAGGCGCCGACTACCTCCCCGAAGGCGCCTGCGACGATCGCGCCCGGCAGGCTCAGCTCCCCCTGCTCGGCCAGCACGCCGGCGAAGCCCAAGGTGAGCTCGGAGGAGGTCGGCACGCAGCACGACTGGAGCACAGAAAGCACGAAGATGGCGAAGTAGCCCGACGACTTGACGAACGTCGTCGGGCTGAGGATTGCAAGCAAGGTGTCGTCCCGGGTTTCGTCGGTGCAGGTCGGAGTGGCTCAGGAAAGGGTTCGCGGCCCCGGCCAAGAGCCGGCCCCAGTGTAGCCGGCCGGCCGCGCGCCACCACCGCGTCCACGCTCCGGCCCGGGGGGGTTGGGGGACCTCTCAGGAGCCTCCGGGCACGCCCTCGGCCCCTCCTCGGGCCCTCAGAGCGGGCGCTCTTGGAGCTGGGCCAAAAGGGCTCCCCCGACCGCCTCGGCCAAGCGAGGCGGCACGGCATTGCCCACTTGGCGGTAACGGCTCGACCGCCTCCCCACGAAGGTCATGCCGGCAGGGAAGCTTTGGAGCCGGGCCGCCTCTTCGGCGGTGATCCGCCGCGCCCCCTCGACCGGGCCCGAGCGAGGCGGCCCCCCCGAGAGGAGGTGGGCATGGTACGCCGGGACTACCCCGCAGGTGTCCACCCAGGGGGTCTTGTTGCCGCCCATCGAGGCCAGCAGGGTGGGCGCCGGCGCCGCCAAGTCCAACGGCCGGCCTCCGCCGTTGAAGACATGGCCGGCGTAGGGGCATTTGCGGATGTCGGGGTGGGCCGCGTAGGTGACGGTGGCCGGGTTGGGTTCGCCTACGGCCCGGGGGCCGACCACCGAGCCGGACGGCGCCCAGGGCCGGGGGAGCCCGGGGCCGTGAGTCGGGGGCGGGAAGACGAAGGGCCGCCGGCCCCTCAAGCCGACCGCGATGCAACGCCGCCGCTTCTGGGGCACCCCGTAGTCGGCGGCGTTGACCACCTGCGCGGCGACGCCGTAGCCGAGCTCCCCGAGTTCGTGGACGAGCCTCCCCCAGCGGGGCCGCATGAGCCCTTCGGCCAGCCCGGCGACGTTCTCGGCCAAGAAAGCCTCGGGCCGCAGCGACCTCAGCGCGGCTACGAACGCCGGCCACCCGTCGCGCTCGTCGCGGTCCCCTTTGCGCAGGCCCCCGACGCTCCAGGGCTGGCAAGGGGGGCCGCCAACTACGAGGGAGACACCCTTGAAGCGTCTCCAATCGACCCGCCCCACATCGCCGAGCAGGGCCAAACCCCCCGGGTGGGCGCCGGCCCAAGTCTCGATCGAGTCCTCGTCGCAGTCGACCCCGGCTATGACGGCCACGCCGGCGGCACCCAGCCCGAGCGAGAGGCCGCCGGCGCCGCAGAAAAGGTCGAGGGCCTCGATCCCTGCCACGGGCCTAATGATAACTACAGCGCTGTTACTCATGAGAGGAGTTACATCACTGTGACTCTCCCCAGGTTGGTCCACAGCTGTGGACGGCCCGCTCGGGCCGGCGCGAGACCCTCAACTCGCCGGGGCCAGCACGCAGGCCGTCCCCACCCCCCCCTCCCCGGCGCCGCACACGACGACCGGGCCGCTGGGGTCCTCCACCAAGCCCGCCACCGCGGCGACAAACAATGCGGCGCCTACTGCGCCGGTAGGGGCGGTGCTGGCCAGGGCACCGCCTTCGCGGTTCACCCGTTCGAGGGCCACGCCCATCTCGGCCGACCAGGCGAGCACGGCGGCGGCGCTCGACTCGAGGACATGCCAGCGGGCGACGTCGCCAACCCGCAGCCGGGCGCAAGAGAGAGCTCGGAGGGCAGCGGGCACGGCGGCAAGCGGCCAGATGTCGGGGCTGGCCCCGGCAGTGGCGAAGGCGACCAGGCGTGCCCGCGGCTCCAGGCGAAGGGCTCTGGCCGTGGCCGGCCTCGCTACCAGGACGGCACCGGCGCCGTCGCCTTCGGCCGCCATGTTGGCCGCGGTGACCACGCCGCCGTCGACATAGGCGGGTGACAAAGCCGCCAGCTCGGCCCGGCGGGGCCGCCGGCCGACGTTCTCGTCCCTGCTTATCACCGCAGAGCCCTCGGCCCGAGCCGGCTTGGCGAGCACGGGCACGTCCGTAGCGCCGGCGGCGGCCCCCGGCACTGGGGGCGGGGAAGGGGGGACAGCGGGCACGGGCAGGATGAAACTCGCTAGCCGTCTCTGGGCGGCCTCCGCTTTGCGGTAACTGCCGGCGGTAAAGGCGTCGAGGGCGGCCCGGCCCAGCGCCCAGCGCCGCGCCACCTCCTCGGCCACCAAGCCCGGCGGCGGCAGGCCGGCACCGGCCCCGTAGCGGGCCGAGAGGAGGCGCCCGAACGGCTTACCGGTGGCCGGCTGGGCGAGGGCCGCACCGAGCGGCACCCTGGACGTCACCTCCACCCCTCCGGCCACTACCAAGTCCTGGGCGCCCGACGCCACTGCTTGGGCCGCCCAGTGCACGGCTTGGGCCGACGAGACGGCATGGCGGTCCACGGTGGCGCCCGGCACCTGCTCGGGCCAGCCGGCCGCCAGCGCTGCCCGCCTCGCTATGTTGCCCGCCTGCGCCCCTACCTGGGTGGTACAGCCCCAGATGACGTCGTCGACGAGCTCCCCCGCCGCACCTACGCCCGCCAGCAGGCCGGCGAGCACTTGGGCCGAAAGGTCGACCGGGTGCCAGGCCGAGAGCGCTCCGCCCCGCCGCCCGAACGGCGTCCGGGCCGCCCCCAGTACGACCGCCGAGCAGTCAGGCCTCACCGGGGCTGCCGGCGCCAGGCTCCCGGCTCCGGCGCGGCCCGGGACCGCGATCAGTGGGCGACGTTGACGCCGATGAACCGGCCGACCAGGTAGGTGACACCAGCCGCGAGCATACTCACGGCCAACTGGCGCACGGCGCTGCGCAGGGCCGACCGGCCCGTCGCCTGAGCCAGCAACAGCCCGACCACCACAGTCGCGATGGCCACCGTGCCTATGGACAGGGCGACCGCGGTCATCCCGCTGGTAAAGAACCACGGGAAGAGCGGGATGAGGGCACCAACCGAGAAGCTGGCGAAGGACGAGATGGCGGCAGGGTAGGGCGAGGCGATGGAAGAGGGGTCCACCCCGATCTCCTCCCGAGCGTGCGCCTCCAGGGCCATCTCGGGGGTCCTCATCATCATCTGCGCCAGCTTGGAGGCGGCTTCGCGGCTCATGCCCCGCCGCTGGTAGAGCTGGGTCAGCTCTTCGAGCTCTGCTTCGGGCTCCAGGCTCAGGGCGCGCCGCTCCACCTCGAGCTCCCTGGCCAACAGCTCCCGCTGGGCCGACATCGACACGTACTCGCCGGCCGCCATCGAAAACGCGCCCGCCAACAGCCCGGCCAAACCGACGAGGCGCACATAGCTCGGCCCCGGATGGGCGCCCACGACGCCAAGGATCAGCGAGATGTTGGTGACGAGGCCGTCGCTCACGCCGAACACGGCGGCCCGGGCGGCACCGCCCTGGACGTTGCGATGGTGGTGCTCGGCCTCGGGGTGCAGCTCAACCTCCCCGCCCGCCGGGGCAGCAGGGCGCAGGTAGGACCGGGCGGGGCGGCCTCCGCCAAGGCGGCCGAGCGGAGCGGGGCCCTGCCCTTGGGTGGGACCTCGCTCCGGGGTCCTGCGTCGCGGCCTCATCGCCTACACGTTCTCAGACCACGGAGAGCACGGCCACCAGATTGAACAGGCAGTGCGCGGTCATCCCGGCGCCCAGGCGCCCGGTCAGGCGGGCCGTGTAACCCAGGACGACCCCGACGCCGAACATGGCCACGAAGAGCGAGACGTTCCCGAGGCCGGCCGTTTCCCCGACGTGGGCCAGCCCGAACACGGCGGCTTGCAACCACACCGCCCCGTGGGCCCCGAAGCGGGCCTGGAGGGTCGTGCGCAGGAAACCCCTGAAGAAGAGCTCTTCGAAAAAAGGCGCCCCCACCGCCACGATGAGCGCCACGAGGACGAGGCCGAGCTCATGGCCTTTTTCCTGGGTCACTATCTGCGAATTACTGCCCGCGAACTTGGTGCCGGAAAAGCCGAGCAGGACCAGCTGGGCGACGGCGATGGCGGCGCCTGCTGCCAGCACGCCCCACAACGGGTCCCTGGTCCTGAACGAGAGGCCATAATCACGGCGGAAGCTGGCCGTCCCATAACGCCGGGACACGAAGGCGGCGGTGCCGACCAGCGCCGCCCACAGGCCGACCTCGCCCAAGAGCTCGGTGACCGGCCCCTTGGAGCTGCCCGTGAGGCCTTGGCCGATGCTCGCCCCTACCCCGGCCAGTACGATCGCGGCCAGCCCCCCGGGCGCAGCCCACCAGGCCGCCCTGGCCGGGAGGACGCGGCGTCGCCCGTACCCTGCCTGGTCGAGCGCGCCGGGCCGGCCCGGCCACCGCCCCCCGGCGCCATCGGCCCCGTCTTCAGTAGGTCGAGCGCCTCCCCAGCCCGTCGCCTGCCCCGGGGCGCTCGTCGGCCATCGGGGTTGTTCGGCTGAGGACGGGGGGCCTCGCCTGTCGTCGGCCATGCCTCGACGGTACTGCCTGGGGCCCGGTTCGGGCGTTCCCGGGCAGGCGGGCTTGTGAGCGGGTGCCAGGCATTACCTTGGCAGCTGGGCCTCGGGCCGCCGCGATAAGCCCGCGCCGCTGGCACCAAGCGGTGGCGGTGCTCTACGCTGGTGGACTACGCCGTAGGCTGGTTGGTAAACGCGCACCAGCTTTTACCGCGTGGCGAAGTGAGCTTGGGCCTCACGGCCACGGCAAGGCCGAGCAGCGGCGCCCTGGTTTCGCGGGCGACGAGTCCCGCCGAGGAGGCAAAGAGTGAAACGCCCATTCCAACCGCACAACCGTCGGCGCGCAAGGCGCCACGGGTTCCGCCACCGCATGGCTACCCGCGCCGGCCGGGCGGTCATCAAAGCCCGCCGGCTGAAGGGCCGGCACCGCCTGGCAGCTTGAAGTGGAAGACGCCAGGGCGCGCCTCGCTGGAGCAGTTGCGCCGAGCCGAGACCCGGAGGTCAGGGCCCTTGACGGTGTCTTGGCTGCCTGCGGGCCCCCGCGCCCGGCCGGTGCTCGTGTTCGCCATCAGCAAAAGCGTCGGCAACGCCGTCGCCCGCAACCGCCTGCGGCGCCGCTTGCGGGAGGCAGCACGACGGGAGCTGTCGCTTCGGGCCGGCATGTACCTCATCAGAACGAAGCCCCCAGCGGCTTCGCTCGGCTTCAGGGAGCTCCGCGACCACTTGGACCGCGCCGTGCGTTCCCTGCCGGCGGCCCCGAAGTGAGCACGCTCGCGCCGCCGCTGCCCAGTCCCGCACAGCTCGGGCCGGGCACGCCTAACCCCGCTCCGCCGCTGCCCAGTCCCACCGGGCCCTGCCCGGGCACGCCCGGGCTCTCCGCAAAGCGGTCAGCAACGACACGGGTGCTGCGAGCCGCGTTGCTCGGTTACCAGTTGCTTGCCGCCAACCGCAGCCCGGCTTGCCGTTTCACGCCCTCTTGCTCCCAGTACGCCCAGGAAGCCCTCGGGCGCTTCGGCACCCGCCGGGGCTTGCCCCTCGTCGCTCGCCGGCTGGCCCGGTGCCGGCCGGGCGGCCCCTTCGGGTTCGACCCCGTGCCCGAA
>JBOGGK010000236.1:0-3216 GCA_050744045.1 Acidimicrobiales bacterium
TCCTCGAAGGGGGCCACATCCTCATCCGGCGGGGGGAGCTGTGACCCCCGGGACCGTCGCCGACCCCGTGACCACCGAGGTCATCAGGAACTTCATGTCTGCTTGCGCCGAGGACATGAACGCCGCCCTGTTCCGTTCGGCGTACACTCCGGTCATCTACGAAGGCCACGACTGCGCAGTCGCGTTGCTCGACGACGAAGGCGAACCGCTCGGGACGTCGACGGGGGTGCCCATCTTCCTGGGCAACCTCGAGGTATGCGTGAAGCTCACCATGGAACGCTTCGGGCGGGAGTGGTTCGGCCCTGGCGACGTGGTCGCGATGAACGACCCGTACCTGCAGGGGACTCACCTTCACGACGTCACCGTCTTCGGGCCTATTTTCTTCCACGGCGAGTTGGTCGGCTTCGCGGCGACGCGGGCCCACTGGCAAGATGTAGGGGGCCGCGACCCGGGTACGACCATGGGCTCGATCGAGGTCTTCCAGGAGGGCTTCCGGATGGGCCCGACCCGGGTGGTGAAGGGTTACGAGCCGCTCCCGGAGTGGATGGACTTCCTCCAGCGGGCCAGCCGTTTCGGGTACGAGCTCATGGGCGATTTCAACGCCCAGGTGGCGGCGATCCGCACCGGCGAGGCGCGCCTTGTCCGCATGCTCGAACGGGTCGGCCTCGAGGTGTTCGAGGCGGCCAAGCAGAACATCTTTCGCCAAGCAGAGGCGCTCGACAGGGCCGCCGTCCGCGAGATCCCCGATGGGCGCTACCACGCCGAGGGGTTCTTGGACGACGACGGCCAGGGGAGCGGGCCGGTGCCGGTCGCCGTAACCGTCGTGGTCGACGGGGATCACATGGTGGTCGACCTCGAGGGCAGTTCTGCCGCCGTGCGCGGGCCCGTCAACTGCGGCTACTCGCAAGCCGTCTCCGCTGTCCGGCTTGGGTACAAGGCCCTCGTGAACACCGATATGTCTGTCACTGGAGGGACTTTTGCCCCCCTGGAAGTCAAGGTCCCGGATGACTGTGTCTTCAACGCGAAGGAACCCGCCGCTTGCGAGTGGTACTTCACCGGCCTCGGGTTGCTGTGCGACTTGATGGTAACCGCCCTGGCCCCCGCGGTGGGCGAGCGCGCCGTCGCGGCCCACTACGGCGACTCGATGGTGATCAACGTGAACGGGGTCGACCCGGCGCGAAGCCGGCCGCTTTGGATAGTGGTCGAGCCGACGGCGGGGGGGTGGGGGGCCTTCCCGGGCTCCGATGGCGAGAGCGCCCTCATCAACTTGAGCAACGGTTCGTTCAAGAACATCCCCGTCGAGGTCTACGAGACCAAGTTCCCGGTCCGCATCGAGCGGTTCTGCTTGCGCACCGACAGCGGTGGCCCGGGGCGCTGGCGCGGTGGCTGCGGGGTTGTGCGCTCGTACCGGCTGCTCCAGGACGCCAGCGTATCGGTCTGGTTCGAGCGCTCGGTCACCCCGGCCTGGGGGCTGGACGGGGGTGGCTCGGCGAAGGGCCCTTCCGTGGTGGCGGAAGGCCCCGCAGGGCGATGGTCTGCTCTCAAGGCCAACTGCGTGGGCTTCCCGGCAGGGACGCTGGTCACGGTCGAGACCGGCGGGGGCGGCGGCTGCGGGCCGGCTATCGAGAGGCCGGTGGAGGAGGTGCGCCGTGATGTAGCCCAGCGCTGGGTGAGCGTCGAAGGGGCACGCCGCGACTATGGCGTGGTGCTCGACCCAGTCTCCCTTGAGGTCGACGAGACCGCCACCTCTGAAGAACGTGCCCAGCGAGCGGACGCTGGTACCTAGGCTGCCCCCGGCCGGGCGCTCATGCTCCCATGTGCTTGGGAGCGCTCCCACCGATGGATAGGGGTCGCATTCGACCTGACGCCAGGACGGGTAATAGCTCCCCCTGACACGAGGGAGGGAGGCAGTCACGATGCTTGCGTGGAGCGAGCCATGAGCACGGCATGCCCACAACCAGTTCCGTCGGTCGACCGAGGCGCGCCCAGGCGGTTAGGTTGGCCGCGCTCGGTGGGGCAGTTGCCACGTTGTGCGGTGCCTTGGGCGGCCTGGGGGCGGGATCTGCTGTGGCCCAGGCGTCGGCCGGAGCGGGTCGGCAGTCATCGCCTGAGTCGTCGCCTAACGGCGTCACCCTGACGTGGTGGACATGGACCACCAACCCGAAAAAAGTCATAGCCAACTTCGAGAAGTCCCACCCCGGGATCAAAGTGACCCCTCCACCGGACTACGGCTCGGGCGGTACCTTCTATTCCAAGCTGACGACCGCCATGGCCGGCGGGACTGGCCCCTGTATAACCCAGATTGAGTACGACCATCTGCCGCAGTTCCTGGCCGAGCACGACCTGGTGCCGATAACGAAGTACGTTTCCAAGTACGCCAAGGACTTCCCCGCCTGGGTGTGGCACCAAGTCTCCCAGCGCGGCCAGGTCTACGCCGTCCCCGAGGACATCGGGCCAATGGCGCTCATGTACCAGCCCTCGGTGCTGAAAAAGTACCACTTGGCCGTGCCGACCACCTGGGCTCAGTTCGCCTCCGACGCCGTTGCCCTCCACAAAGCAGATCCGAGCCAGTACCTGACCTATTTCGCGCCTAATGACGCCGATGTACAAGAGGCGTTGTGGTGGCAGGCCGGTGCTTTCCCCTACAAGGTCCTGCGCAACGGTACCTGGAAGGTCGACGTCGATGGCGCCAAGGAGCAAAAGGTCATGCAGTACTGGGGCAAGCTGGTGAATGAGGGTGCCGTCGCCGTGGACCAGGACTTCGAAGCCGACTGGGGCCACCACATCGGCCAGGACCGTTACGTGGCCATGGTAGGCGCTGGCTGGTCGCCCACCTACATGGTCGATGCCTACCTGCCGAGCGGCTCCACCCAACAGTGGGCTGTCGCCCAGATGCCGCAGTGGACGCCGGGCGCGCACGCTTCAGCCAACTGGGGCGGGTCGACCAACGCCGTCACCAAAGACTGCCCGTCAGATCTGGTGAAGGACGCAGCGACGTTCGCGGCGTACATAAACACCTCCAAGACCGGGCTCGCCATCGACGAGAGGCCGGCGACGCCGTCGGGAGGCGGGCGCGGCCTGTTCCCCGCCGCCCTCGCCAGGGCCAGCGTCCCAGAGTTCTCGGCGAGGGTCCCCCACTTCGCTGGCAACATCAATGCCCAGTTCTCCAAATACGCCGGTGCCGTCCCGGTAAAGTTCGAGTGGAGCCCTTGGGAC
>JBOGGK010000237.1:0-1876 GCA_050744045.1 Acidimicrobiales bacterium
CCCCCGCGCCGGCCCGGGTCGGGCGGGACTGGCCGGGGACGAGGATGGCACCGTGGCACCGCCCTCGCGCCGGCCCGGGTCGGGCGGGACTGGCCGGGGGCGAGGATGGCACCGTGGCTCGGGCCCCTGCGCGGGCTCCCAACCGGTCGTCCGCCGGGGAGGGGGCCGGCGGTCCCCACCTGCCCCTTGTCGCCCGAGAGGCACCCCTCCCGCTAGAGTCCGCACGATGATGGTCTGGATGGACCTCGAGATGACCGGGCTCGAGCCGGCGAGGGACCAGATCGTCGAGGTTGCCACCTTGGTGACCGACGACGACCTCGAGGTCGTGGCCGAGGGCCCCGACCTCGTGATCGCCACCCCGGCCGACACGCTCGAAGCGATGGACGAGGTCGTGAAACAGATGCACGTCCGTAGCGGGCTCCTGGACGCCATCACCACCTCCACCACCACCCTGGGACAGGCGGCCGCCGACACCTTGGCCTTCATCCGCCTGCACGCCCCCGAGCCGCGCAAGGTACCTCTGTGCGGCAACTCGATCGGGACCGACCGGAGGTTCCTGGCCGCCCACATGCCCGAGGTCGAGAACTACCTCCACTACCGCTCGATCGACGTTTCCACCATAAAAGAGCTGGCGCGCCGCTGGTACCCCGAGGCCTTCGCGGCGGCACCTAAAAAGGCCGGTGCCCACCGGGCGCTGGACGACATCAAAGAAAGCGTCGCCGAACTCAAGTTCTGGAGGTCAGCGGTCTTTCGGGAGAAATCGTTGCCTTAACTGTGCCGGCGTGGCACCATGGTCCATTAACTCGGTCGGTGGATTAATCGACCGTGCCAACGGAGGTGGAGATGACCAAAGTGGTGGACGCTCCGTTCCTCGAAGACGCAACCGGCCGCCGGCGCCAGAGCAGCCGGGCCACGCGTCATGCGGTACGGAGCCACCTTCACGTCGCTTCGCTCGACGGGGACGCGCTCGATGGCGCTGTTTTACCCGTCGTCCCCCACGATGTCGGCCGCAAGGCGTCCCCGAGGCCCCTCAGAGCCCCGGCACCGGGCCGCCGCGGTGGCTTCAAGGTGTGGAAGACCGCCTTCTGGAAGCGACGGCGCCGCCTGTGGGCGGAACGGAACGCGGCCGCCCGAGCCATCGCCAGGTTGGAGTAAACCTCCACCACGGCGAGCCTCCCGGGCGGGCCGGGCTACTATCTTCCTATGCTCGACAAAAACGTTAGATCGCTCGCCAAGGGCAAGAACTTCGCTGCGCTCACCACCCTGCTCCCGGGCGGGCAGCCGATGACCCACGTCATGTGGGTAGACGCCGACGACGACCACTTGATCGTAAATACCGAGGTGCACCGCCAGAAGTTCAAGAACCTGAGCCGGGACCCCCGGGTTACGGTCACGGTCATCGACGCCGGCAACCCCTACCACTACGCCGAGGTGAGGGGGCGGGTGGTCGAAATTGTCAAGGGCAAACAAGCGCGCGACCACATCGACGAGCTCAGCCAGAAGTACACGGGCAAGCCCTATGACCCGTCGGCGATCCACAGCGAGCGGGCCCTGCTGCGCATCGCCCCCGAGCGCCAGAGGACCAGCGGCTGAACGCTATTCGGCCTTGAAGTCGAGGGCGAGCGAGTTTATGCAATAGCGCTGCCCGGTCGGGCGGGGCCCATCGTCGAAGACGTGGCCCAAATGGCCCCCGCACCCCCGGCACACCACCTCGGTGCGTACCCTGCCGTGGCTCGTGTCGGGACGCAGCTCGACCGCATCGGAAGCGGCTGGCTCGTAAAAGCTCGGCCACCCGCAGCTCGAGTCAAATTTGGTGGCGCTGCCGAACAGCACCGCGCCGCACCCGGCGCAACGGTAGCTGCCGTCGGCATGGTGA
>JBOGGK010000238.1:0-15982 GCA_050744045.1 Acidimicrobiales bacterium
GCGCAGGGTCGGGGATGGACGTTTTCGAGGCAATGCGCCGGCGGCGGATGCACCGGTACTTCGACGGGGCCCCGCTCGACCAACAGACTCTGCAGGTCCTGGCATGGGCAGCGACGCGAGCGCCGGCGGGAGGCAACCAGCCCTCTCGTCACATCCTCGTCGTGCGGGACCCGGCAGTTGTCAAGACGCTGGTCGAGGTGACCCCGAGCTACATCGGCACGCTCCCGCCGGCGGTCTTGGTCGTGCTCACCGACATCGTGCGTGCCGAGGCGCAGATGGGTACTCAGGGCCGTGACCACCTGTCCCGCCTCGACGCCGGCGCGGCCGCCGAGCACATCGCCCTCGCCGCGGTCAGCCTCGGGCTCGGTTGCTACCTGTTCCGCTGTTCGAACGAAGCCGCCCTGCGCGTCGTCCTCGACCTGCCGCCTTCGGTGCGTGTCGACTGGCTCGCGGCCGTCGGGCGCCCTGCCGCGACACCATCGGTCGCGCCAAAGGCTCCCAAACAGACCGTCCAAGTCGACCGCTGGGGTGGAGAGCAATGGGGGGTCCACCAACCATGACCACAGACGATGCCGCGTTTCGCCTCGCCACTTTCCTTGTCACTGCAGCCCGTGACGTCGTCGACGAGCCAGCGATCTACGGGCCGTTCCGCATGGTCGACGCCGTCGACCGGTTGGTAGCCGGCGTCTTCGAAGACGAGTTCCTCAGCGCGCTCAAGCCCGAGCTCGAACGAGGAAAGCAGCAGGTGATGTCCGACCGGGACGCCTTCGTCGCCTGGCTCGACGACCTCGCCGGGCGCTTCGCGGCCGAGGCCAAGCGGCGCAACCTCGCCGCGGCCTCAGAAACCGGCTGACGACGCCGGCACCCGCCAGGGACCGGGGCGGTGACCGGCGAGGCGGGCCTCGCCGCACTCGTAGCAGCCTCGGCCCCGGTTTAGATGTCACACCCCGTTGCCAGACTTGTAGCCGGAGACGTGACAGGGGGAGATGTGGCAGGGGGAGATGTGGCAGGGCGGTGACAGCGGTGAAGCCCATGGTGGCCAAGCGTTATTGGATTTGCAGCGGCTGCGGCCAGCGGGCCACCGCTCCGGCCTGCCGCAATGGGTGGTGCTCAGTCCCGGGGCGCCCCCTCCAGGCCGTATTCTCCGTCGGCAATTACGAGGGCGCCCTCCGCAGCGCCATCGTGGCCTACAAGTACAGGTCCGACCTGCGCTGGGCACCGGTCTTCGGCGCTCTCTTGCACGGCTTCCTTGCCCACCACGCTGGCTGGTTCGAGGAGTACGCAGTCATTTGCCCCGTCCCCTCGTTCGTCGGGCCTGGCTCGCGTCGGGATTGGGGCCATGTCGAACTTTTATGCGCCGAACTGGCCCGCTTGGCCGGCGCCGATTGGCCTGTGGAGCGCCTGGTGGTCAAGTCGCAAGAGACCCCGCCGATGAGCGGCCGGCCCCGGCCCGCCCGCCGCGAGATCGCGGCCAAGTCCCTCCCGAGCGCTCTGAGCCCGGCCAGGCGCGAGGAGGTAGCCGGCCGCCGGGTGCTCGTGGTCGACGACGTGTGTGCCTCCGGGGGGACGTTGCTTGCCGTGGCGGGGGTGCTCCGCTACGCCGGGGCGTGCGAAGTGGCCGCGCTCGTCCTTGCCCGGGCGTCGTGGAAGCCACCAAACCCGAAGCCCGCCCCAGTGGCCACCGGTCCCTCCACGAGGGGTCCCTGCCCGTAATGTCTTATACCGATGGCCGAGGGCTTGATAGAGCTGACCATATCGGAGGTGAGGGCAGCTGTCCCACTGCGCCCTGGCCAGGAGGCCGGCTTGGCGGTGCTGGCCGAGCAGGCGGAACCGTTCCGGTCCCTGCACATATACATCGGCCAGCCCGAAGCCCGGGCCATCCAAGCGGGCCGTCGAGGCGACCGCTCACCGAGACCTTCCACCTGGGACCTGTTCCTTTCCGCCCTGGAGCTTTTTGGCGCCCGTCTCGACCGTGCGGTCATAAACGGGGAGGAAGAGGCCCGCCATTTCTTCGCCGCCTTGGAACTGTCCAAAGGGGAAGACCTGATGGAGTTGCCCTGCCGCCCCTCGGACGCCCTCGCCCTGGTAGTCCGCGTCCCAGAGGCGGGCTTGTACGCCACTGAGGAGGTCTTGGCAGCTGCCGGTCGCTATCCCTGACCTGGTCCAGGTGTGCTCCGGCGGTACTGGTCCGGCGCTGCCTCGCCCCTCAGTTGGTCCCGGTACTGGCGAGCCTCACTTCCACCGAGGTCATGGGGGCCGGCGCCACTAGAACCTCGGCGACGTTCTGCGCCGCTCGCAGGTCGTCCCCCACCAGGATCAGGGCGTCGGCTTGGTCCTGCGGCCCGGAAAAAAGGACGCGCTCGACGGGCGCACGGGGCCCCACCTTCGCCTCCGACTTGGCCCGGCGGATCTCGGCCAGCAGTTCCACGGCGACCCGGTAGCAGCCGGCTTCGGCCGGAGTTGCCCGCGCCCAGCCCTCGGGCGTCACCGGTCCGGGCCAGTGGGCACGGTGGACCGACCCAGCTTGCCACCACGACCAGATCTCCTCGGTCACGAACGGCATGAACGGGGCGAACAGCCGCAAGAGCACCGACAGGCAGGTGGCCAGGCCGGCCCGGGCGGAAGCGGCGCGCTCGACGCCCATTTCCCCGTACGCCCGCGCCTTCACGAGCTCCAGGTAGTTGTCGCAGAAGTCCCAGAACCACGCCTCCGTGCGCTCGAGCGCACGGGCATAGTCGTACTCGTCGAACGCGCCCGTGGCAGTTGTTACCAGCTCGGCCAAGCTGGCCAGCACGGCGTGCTCGACGGGCTCCCGGGCGCGGCCCGGGTCGGCAGCCGCTTCGGCGGCCAGGCCAGCGGCCTCCCCCGGGGAAACCGGGGTGCCCCACAACCTCGGCCCCAGCACGAACCTGGAGGCGTTCATCATCTTGAGCGCCAGCTTGCGCCCCACCTCCATCTGCCCCTCGTCCGTCGCCGTGTCCATCCCGGGCCGGGCCGAAGCCGCCCAGTACCGCACGGCGTCGGAACCGTGTTTTTCCAACAGGTTTTGCGGTGTCACCACGTTGCCGGCGGACTTGGACATCTTCTTGCGGTCGGGGTCGAGGACCCACCCCGAAATGGCGGCGTTGGCCCACGGCAGCGTCCCGTGCTCGAGGTGGGCGCGGACCACGGTGCTGAACAGCCAGGTCCGGATTATGTCGTGGGCCTGGGGGCGCAGGTCCATCGGGAACACGTGCCGGAAGAGGTCCCCGGCCGAGGGGTCCTCCCACCCGGCGGCGATCTGGGGCGAGAGCGAAGAGGTGGCCCAGGTATCCATCACGTCCCGTTCGGCGGTAAAGCCGCCCGGCACGTCCCGCTGGCCGGCCGAGTACCCCCTGGGCACGTCGGTCGTCGGGTCGACTGGGAGCTCGTCCTCTTCTGGGAGCAGGGGGTCGGAGTACTCTGGCGTACCCTTGCCGTCGAGGCGGTACCAGACCGGGAACGGGATGCCGAAAAAGCGTTGCCTGCTTACCAGCCAATCGCTGTTCAGGCCGCTGACCCAGTCCTCGTACCGAGCGCGCATGTACTTCGGGTGCCAGTCGAGCTGCCGGCCCCGCTCCAAGAGGGCCTCTCTGTGGACGAGGGTACGGATCCACCATTGGCGGCTCGTGACGATCTCGAGCGGCCTGTCGCCTTTCTCGTAGAACTTGACGGCGTGGGTGATGGAGCGCGGGCCCCCGCGCATCTCGCCGGAGGCCTGGAGCGCTTCGACCACCCGTCGCTGCGCGGCGGCCACCGTTTTCCCCGCCATGTCCGCCGAATAAAGCGCCGCCCCGGCGCTGCTCAGCCCCGGGGGGGACTGTTCCAGGAGCCGGCCGTCACGGCCCACGACCGCCCGCACGGGCAGGCTGAGCTCGCGCCACCAGGTCACGTCGGTGATGTCACCGAACGTGCACACCATCGCCGCCCCTGTCCCCTTGCCCGGTTGGGCGAGGGGGTGGGAGACGACGGGGACCGAGGCTCCGAAGAGCGGCGTGGTGACGGCGGACCCCACCAGGGCGCCATAGCGCTCGTCGGAAGGGTGGACCACGACCGCCACGCAGGCCGGGAGGAGTTCGGGGCGGGTGGTGTCTACGAGCAGGTCCGTCCCGCCGGGGCGGTGGAACACGAGCGTGTGGTAGGCGGCGGGACGTTCCCGCTCGACCAGTTCGGCCTGGGCGACCGCGGTGTGGAAGTCGATGTCCCACAAGGTGGGCGCTTCGGCGGCGTAGGCCTCGCCCCGGTGCAAAAGGCGCAGGAACCCGAGCTGGGAGGCCCGCCGCGACCGCTCCCCGACGGTCGTGTACAGCTGGCGCCAGTCGACGGAGAGGCCCAGTTGGCGCCAGATGTCCTCGAAGACCAGTTCGTCCTCGGCGGTGAGGCGTTCGCACAGCTCGACGAAGTTGGGGCGGCTGACGGCGACCGGCTGGTGCCCCTTGGGCAGGCCCCCTTCAGCCGGGGGCACCAGGCCGGCATCGTAGGGGAGCGAGGGGTCGCAGCGCACGCCGAAGTAGTTCTGCACCCGCCGCTCGGTGGGGAGCCCGTTGTCGTCCCAGCCCATCGGGTACCAGACCGAGAAACCCCGCATCCGCTTGTAACGGGCAACGGTATCTGTGTGGGTGTAGGAGAACACGTGGCCGATGTGCAGCTGCCCGCTTACCGTCGGCGGGGGCGTGTCGATGGAGTAGACCCGGCCTCTCGGCACGCTGGGGTCGAAATGGTAGGTCCGGTCCTCGGCCCAACGCTTGGACCAGGCTTCCTCCAGGTCGTCGAGCACCGGCCGCGCCGGGGCCCCCCGCGGGGGCACATGACGGCCACCGGCCTCGGCCGGCCTTGGGGGTGGCGTCTTGTCGGGCATGATCCCGCTACCGTACTTGCTGTGCTGGCTCTCCTGGACACCGCCACCGGGCAGATAGCCCCCCTGGTGCCCCGGGGCCGAGGCCCGCTCACCGTCTACATGTGCGGGCCTACGGTCGCAGGCAGGCCCCACGTCGGCCACGGGCGTTGCGCCCTGGTGTGGGACACGTTGCGGCGCTACCTGGCGTGGGGCGGCCTCGGGGTGCGCTTCGTCTCCAACGTGACCGACATCGAGGACAAGATCATCGCCCGCGCCGCGGAAGAGGGGAGCCCGACCGAGGAGGTAGCCGCCCGTTACGAGGCGCTGTGGTGGGAGATGATGGCGGCCCTCGGCGCCATGCGCCCCGACGAGGTGCCCCACGCCACCGCCTACGTGGGGGAAATGGTGGCCCTGGTCGGCGAACTGGTGGGCCGGGGCCACGCCTACGAGGTCCCCGGAGGTGTCTACTTCTCCACCGGCTCCCTACCCGGGTACGGGTTGCTCGCCCGCCAGGACCTGGCCACGCTGCGGACGGGCGCCCGGGTGGAGGTCGGGGAGGAAGCGGGCAAACGTTCTCCGCTCGACTTCGCCCTGTGGAAGCTGTCCAAGCCCGGCGAGCCGGCGTGGCCCTCGCCGTGGGGCGGGGGCCGGCCGGGTTGGCACACCGAGTGCGTCGTCATGTCCCTCGACCTTTTGGGGGAGGGCTTCGACCTCCACCTCGGCGGTCTCGACCTGCAGTTCCCCCACCACGAGAACGAACGGGCGCAGGCCGTAGCCACGGGCAGGCAGTTCGCCCGGCACTGGGCCCACCACGGCATGGTCCTCGACGAGGAGGGCGAGAAGATGAGCCGCTCGGTGGGCAACGTCACCTCCTTGCCCGCGCTACTGGAGCGCTACGAGGGGCGTGTCCTGCGCTACCTCGTCCTGCAGGCTCACTACCGTTCGCCCATGGCGGTGACCGAGGAGGCCCTGGAAGGCGCCAAGGGGGCGGTCAGCCGCCTCGACAACTTCGCCCGCGAGGCCCGAGGGCTCCCGCAGGCCAGCCCCGACCCCGGGGTCCTGGACCGCTTCCGGTGGCGCATGGACGACGACTTCGACAGCCCGGGGGCGCTGGCCGTCGTCTTCGGGGCCGTCCGCGACGCCCGGGCCGACCGGGAACGGGCGCCCGCCCTGGCCGCCGCCGTGCGAGAGTGCTGCACCAAGGCGTTGGGCCTGCCGCTGCACTTTGAGGACGAGGAGCTGGACGAAAGAGCGGCCGACCTGGCCCGCCGGCGCGGCGCGGCCCGGTCCGAGAGGCGCTGGGCCGAAGCCGACGCCATCCGGGCGGAGCTGCAGGCCCTGGGCTACATAGTCGAAGACGGCGCCACCGGCACGACGGTACGGCGCGCTCGCTGAACGCCGCCCACCTTGGCGCCTGCTGGTCGGGCTAGTGGGCGGAGCTGCTCGGGAGGGGAGCGGCCGAGCCGTTGACGGCCGGGATGGTGACGACCCCCGAGAGCAGGCTGGTGAGCTCGGCGGGGATGACGAACTTGGTGGAGGGCGACGTCCCGATCTGCTTCAGGGTCTCCAGGTACTGGAGGGTCATGGTGGTCTTGTCGACGTCGCTCGCCACCTCCAGGATACGCCGCAGGGCGGCGGCGAAGCCCTGCGCCCGCAGCTCGGCGCTCTGGCGCTCGCCCTCGGCCTGCAAGATGGCCGACTGCTTCTGGCCTTCGGCGACGGTTATCGACGCCTGCTTCTCGCCCTCGGCCTCGGTGACCACGGCGCGCCGCTGCCGCTCGGCCCCCATCTGCCTGGTCATGGCCTCGAGCACGGCGGGAGGCGGCTTGACCTCGCGCACCTCGACGTTGGTCACCTTCACGCCCCAGCGCTCGGTGACGTCGTCGAGCTTGAGCCGCAGTACGTCGTTCATCTGGTCTCGCTTGGAGAGCACGTCGTCGAGGCACATGTCGCCCACGACCGAACGCAGCGTGGTGGAAGCGACGTTGGTCGCCGCCCCCTTGAAGTCCTGCACGGCGAGCACCGAAGAGAGCGGGTCCATGACCTTGTAGAAGATTATGAAGTCGATGGCGATCGCCGCGTTGTCCCGGGTGATGGCCGTCTGGTGGGGGATCTCGAGGTACTGCTCGCGGAGATCCACCCAAGAGATGCGGTCGGTGACCGGGTTGATGAGCGTCAGGCCGGGGCCGCGGGCGCCCGAGGCACGGCCCAAGCGGAACAGCACTACCCGCTGGTATTCGCGCACCACCTTTATGGACGCCGCGGCGAGGATGATCGCTGCGACGACCAGGACTGCAATTATGACCGATATGACGGTGGTCACGCCTCCTCCTTAGGTTGGCGGATTTGCCCCAGGGCTTCAGGCCCGGGAACGTTGCCTGCTTCGGACCAGACCAGCAAACGCACGCCTTGCACCTTGGCGACATGGACGGGAGCGCCGGCTGGCAGCGGTCCGCTCAGCGACTCGGCCGTCCAGGTCTCGTTGTTGACCCGGGCGATGCCGCTCGGGGACAGGGCGCTCAGCGCCACGCCGGGAGCCCCGACGAGCGCCGTGCTCCCGACGGCGGCCCCGGCGGCGTGGCGGTAGGCGATGGCAGGCAAGACAAGGATGACGGCCACCAAGGCGGCGGCGAAGGCCAGGACCGCCAGTACCCAGCCCCCGGGGGACGACCAGCTACCCGAGGACACAGCGACGCCCCAGGTGCCGGCCAGTACCAGGACCGGCAAGGGCACGAACCAGCCGTGCCCGCCGGCGTGGACGCCGGCAGCGACGGCCCCGACGACGGCCAGGCCGAGGACGGTCCCGACCACCCACGGGAGCGCCGCGCTGGCCAGGAAAGAGAGAGCCAGGACGGCGCCGACCACCAGCGCCAGGGTCGCGGCCCCGGCCACGACCGAGATGCGCCTCGCCAGGGCCAGGTACGCCACGTCGGGGGTGGCAACCCCGCCTTGGCGGCGAAGGTGGGGCACCGCCACCAAGGGCCCGCCGCCGTGCAGGCCGGACGGGAGCGGCGGCTCGAGCAGCGGGCCTTCGTTCATGCTCGGGGCTCCTCTCCGTTCTGGAGCAGCACGGTCATCACCTCATCTGTACGGGACGGCACAGCCTCTACGGGACGCGCGGCCCAAGAGCTCATCCTACCGCTCTTTGCGAGCCCTCACCGCGCCGGGTGAGGACCGCCAGCGGTCGGCCTTCAAGCCGTCTCCACCATGAGTTCAGCAACGGCGAAGCGCCCGTCGTCCGCCCGGCGGCCCGCCGCCCCGATGCGGCCTGCCCAGGGGCGCAGGAGGTTGGCCCGGTGGGCCCAGCAGGCGCTCGACCCGGGGGCGCTGCAAGCGGTGTTGGGGCCGCCCGGGCCGTCGTCGTACATCCATTCGTAGTCGGCCTGGAGCGCCGTCAGGACGCCGGCGGCCAGGTTGGAAACCCACTGGCTCCCAGCCGGCCCGCCCGGGTCCGCCCCGGCGTCGGCGCCCCGCCGGGCGAGCCCGCCGAGCGCCCCGTCTGGCCCTTCCCACGGGGGCAGGCTACGGGCGACCCGTTCGGCGTTGGTCAGGGCGACGAGCTGGCCCGCCAGGTCCATCCGTGCATAGCCAGGGGGCAAGGCAAGCGGACCGAGGGCCTCCCCCGCCCGGGCAGCGTCGATGGCGTTCAAGGCCGCGCCATCGCAACTTCGGACGCTCGCGGCCGCGCCGTCACAAGCGCTCATGACGCCTTCTGGGCTGGCGACGGCGTTGTCGCGCGCCGGCGAGCGTTGCGCGTAGGCGGGCCTCGGGCGCGCCCAAGCGGCCGCCAGCACGGCAAAAGCGCACGCGATTATGAACAACCACCGCCTCATTGCGACGGGTAACCTGGGCTAAAACGCGGGCAGTTATCACTCATGCGCTTGGGGCAAAGGGAACGGTAGGGCGAAGCAGATGTATGCCAGACATTACGCGTTGGGGGCCGCCCACGCCAGGGTTGGTGCAGGGTGGGCCTTTTCGAGGCTAGAAAGTTGCCCTATACTGCACGAAACGGACAAAGGCTGAAAAACCAGTAAAAGGAGCCGACATGACCATCGCCGTAGGTGACCGCATACCCGATGTGCAACTGAAGATGATCGACGAGCGCGGGACCGAGGCCGTCAGCACGGCCGATGTGCTCGGCAAGGGCCGGGTAGTGCTTTTTGGCGTCCCTGCCGCATTCAGCCCCACGTGCTCGGACGTGCACCTGCCGGGCTATGTCGCCCGCTCGGACGAAATGCGGGCCAAGGGCATCGACCGTATCTTCTGCGTTTCAGTCAACGACGCTTACGTCATGGCCGCGTGGGCACGTTCGCAAGTGGTGGGCGGCAAAGTTGCCATGCTGGCCGACGGCAACGGCGAGCTTGCCCGGGCGATGGGCCTCGAGCTCGACTTGACCGGCGGCGGCCTCGGGGCACGGAGCCGGCGCTACGCCGCCGTCGTGGAGGACGGGGTCGTGAAGCAGCTCGCCGTCGAGCCGTCGACGGGCCTGGACGTGAGCGCGGCCGAGGCGGTGCTCTCGGCCCTCGGCTAGCCCGCCGGCTGGGCCTCAGCCGCTCCGCCAGGAGCGCTAAATCACGCTGTTGACTTGCTTGTTCCGTCGATACGCCGGCTGCGCCACCGAGACGGTACACGACCGCCACTACTCGTAGTATTCCGTGCCCCCAGGGCCCTTGGGCAATGATGTCTTCGGTATCGTGCCCAGTCATGGGCGCTCCTGCCCGGCAACCGCAATTTCCAACGGCCAACTTTTCTCAGCACCCGGCGATCGCCCCCCGGGCCGAGAGGTGCAAGGCGTGAACCACCCCGACAACCCGACCACCGAAGGCCAACCGGGCTCGGTCGCTGGTTTGCCGCCCTGGGCGTCGATGGGGGCGGAGGAGGAAGGGGCGGAGAAGGAGGAGTTGGCGGTGGTCCCCTCCAGTGCTCCTGCACCGTTCACCGATATCGACGCCGCCCTGGCCGAACTTCCGAGCCTCCTCGTCCGGGCTGGTAACGGGGTGCATTTCATCTACCAGTGCCTGGATCTCATCGCCGCCCGTTACGGCTTGCGCGACCTGGTGGTCGTCGTGGAACGCCAGCGGCGAGCACAGGCCTTCCGGCTCGGGCGGGCGCCCCTCCAGCTGGGGCAGGGCCCCTTGCCCGACTACCTTCGATCGGCGCTGGCCGGCCGCCCTGGGCTCTATGCCGACCCGCCGGTCGTGGGCCCGCTGGCGGCTGCCTGCGTCACCAGCCTGGTCGAGCTCGCCCTGCGCTTGGACCTACTCGGCCACGACGCCAGCCACGACTCGCTCACCGGCCTGCTCAACCGGCGTAGTTACGAGCTCTTGCTCGACCAGGCGGTCAGCCGTGCCCGCCGCTACGGCTGGCCGTTCGCCTTGGTCCTTCTCGACCTGGACGATTTCAAGGTGGTGAACGACCGCTACGGCCACGCCGCCGGCGACGCCGCCCTGCGAGCCGTCGGGGCCGAACTGCGCGCCTCCCTGAGAGGAGGCGACGTGGCCGCCCGGTTGGGAGGCGACGAGTTTGCTTTGCTCGTGGTCGGGGTGGAGAACGCGTCGTCGTTGTCGCCGATCCTCGGCCGGCTGAAGAGAGCGCTCGAACGCGCCGTGCCCGAGACGACAGTTGGTTTTTCTGTCGGGGTCGCCTGCTTCCCCTCCGACACCGACGACCCCCAGGCCCTCACCGGCCTGGCCGACGAGCGCCTGTACGCGGCCAAGGCCACGGTTGGTTGACGGTGCCGATGAAAGACGCCCTCGAACTGGAGCTGCGCCAGGTACCCGGGGTGTCGTTCGTGTCGTTCTCCGACGACGGAGGCGACGCCGGCTTCATCGAACTGGTGGTGAGCGGGGGCGCAGAACACGACAAGGTGCGCGACGAAGCGGCCCGCTGCGTCGTCAACCACCTAGAAGGCCCGGCCGACATCCGGGTTTATGGCCCGCCCGGCGAGGAGCCCCCGCCGGCGCCCCCGGTAGGGACGAGGGTGAAGCTCACGCTCGTGCTGCCGAGCGACGGCGGGGCGGCCATCGAGGTCCAGCTCTCTCGGGGCCCCCAGCGCTGCGCTAGCCGGGCTGTCGCCGGCGACACCACCGCCGTCGGCCGAGCCGTCATCGAAGCGCTCCGGGGGCTGGGGGCGAGCGTCCCCTTCGACGTAGTCGGTTTCCATGCCTTGCCTTCCGATTGGGGGGCAGGGCTCCTGGCCGTGCTGCGGGACGCGGCCACAGGCGAGCTCCGCCGCGGGGTGGCGACCGGGCGAGCCCCGGCGGACGCCGCCGCCCGGGCCGTGCTCGCCGCCCTCAACCGGTCCCTGTAGCCCGTAGCCCCCCGGCTGCCGGCCGGCCCCCGGCTGCCGGCCGAGCCCCGGCTGCCTTGACACCCGCCCGGGATGGGCCCATCATCTCTTGGCGTCAGACCACCCATCTAGTGAAGGGCCCGCAGGTGCGCAGGTTTTTGGCTCCCCGTCAGCGGACCGGCGCGCCGGTTGCACTGGCGGGCGCCATTGCCGGCTCCTTGTGCGCCGCGTTCGCCGCTCAACCCGCTCTCGCCTCCGCCGGGATCGGCGGCCCCGGGATCGGCGACCCCGGGATCGGCGCCCCCCCGGGTGCCGCCCCTGCCGCCTGCTCGACCCCCTTCGACGCGCTCCGGGCGCCACCGGCGCTGCTAGCCGGGTGCGGCATCGCCACCTACCCGCTCCAGCGGGTGCCCGAGTTGCTCAGCGCCGGGGGCGGCCGCACCTACAGCTACGACGTGGCCGGCAGCGCCGTCACCGACCTGGTGCCGCCGACGTCGTTCGACCCGCTCACCGCTCCTGCCCCCGAGCGATTGCGTTACGGCATCCCCGGCCCCCCCGCGGGAGCGGCTGGGCGGGCCGGGTGGCAGCGCCGGATGGCCAAGTTGCACTTCGTCGACCCGCCGCCTTACTTGGTGGAGCTGCCGGCGCACTCGGCCAGCAGCACACCTGATTACTCGGACCACTGGGCGGGCTACGTGGCCTATGGGGGGCCGTTCCGCAAGGCGAGCAGCACCTGGGAAGAGCCCTCGTTGGGGCACAGCCGCTGCCGTTCGACCTCGCTCACCATATGGACGGGCATTGGCGGTTACGCATCTGACTCGCTCGCCCAGGACGGCACGGCCGAGGACACCCCCGAGATCGCCCAGGACCAGGCCTGGTGGGAGCTGACCCCGGCCGGCATGGTGCCCGTACCCCTGCGTGCGTCCCCGGGCGGCCAGTTCACCGCCGACGTGACCTATCTCGGTAACGGCCGCTTCGCCTTTTTCATGGAGAACGACCGTACCGGGGCCGCCTGGGCCGCGGTCGAAAAGAGCGAGAACGGCGTCAGCCAGAACACCGCCGAGTCGATCGTCGAACGCCCGTGCTTGTCGGCGTGCACGACGACCAACGCTGTCTACGCCCACCTCAGCAACTTCCACCAGTTGGTGTTCTCCTCTTCGACCGTGGACGGGACGGCCGTGGGCCTTTTCACCAACTACCAGGAGCGCATGAGCGTCACCGGCGCCCCCTACGGGAAAGGCCTCGCCTACCCGTCGCCCCTGTCGCCCAACTCGGATAGCTTCAGCGTCCAGCAGCGCAGCTGTTCCTGAGCACGGGGCGAGCGCTAGAGTCGAGCGGCGGTCATGGTTGTAACAGTCCACCTACGTGCCGCGGTTGCCTTCGCGGGCCGTTACCCTCTGTTGGCTGGCGCCGATTTCGACGCCCGTGCCGGCGAGATCGTGGTGGTGAAGGGCCCCAACGGGGCCGGCAAGACCAGCCTCCTCCGGGTCCTGGCCGGGCTGCTGCCTCTGGCCGCCGGCGAGGCCAGCGTGCTCGGCCTCGACCCCATGGTCGATGCGCGGGCGCTCCGGCCCCTGGTGGGGATCGTCGGGCACCGGACCGGGCTCTACGACGACCTCACGGCGGGAGAGAACGTCCGCTTCGCCGTCAGGGCGGCACGCCTGCCCAAGCAAGCCGCCGCCGACGCGCTGGAACGCCTGGGGTTCGGCGAGCGGTTGCTGAGGGTGCCGGCGGGGAGGTTGTCGGCCGGCCAGCGCCGGCGGGTGGCACTGGCGGCCCTGCTCGCCCGGCGGCCCCGTCTATGGTTGCTCGACGAGCCCCATGCCGGCCTTGACGCCCAGCACCGCCAGTTGCTGGACGACCTGCTGAGGGAAGTGGCAGGTGCAGGCGCCACCGTCGTGTTCGCCTCCCACGAGGAGCGGACGGCCGACGCCCTGGCCCACCGCGCCGTGGTCATGTCCGGGGGCGTGGTAAATGGGGGCGTGCTGCTCGGGACAGGCCCACCGGATCCCCGCCTACAGGCGGTCGGCGAGGCTACGGCGGAGGTGGTGGCGGCGGCGGCGGCCGGTGGGGCCAATGGTCCTCCCGCCTCCCGGCCGGAGGTGCCCAGTGTGGCGTGACGCCCTCCTCGTGGCAGGAAAGGACCTCCTCATCGAGAGGAGGGCGAAGGTGGCGCTCAACCAACTCGGCCCCTACGCCCTTGTCGTGCTGCTCCTGTTCGGTTTCGCCTTCGACCAGGACCGCCCTCTCCTGGTCCAAGCGGCGCCGGGCCTTTTCTGGGTCGTGGTGGTGTTCTCGGGCCTGCTCGCCGTGCAGCGCAGTTTCTCGCTGGAGAGCTCGGACGGGGCCATCGACGGCCTGCGCCTGTCGCGGCTGGAACCTGCCGGCGTCTTCCTCGGCAAGGCGGCTGCCATCGCCGCCCAGTTGCTCGCCTTGGAAGCGTTGCTCACCGCCGGCATAGTCGTGCTGTTCCACAGCGAACTGGCCGGGGCGGGCCTGCTCGTCGCCAGTGCCCTTTTGTCGACCGCTGGCGTTGCCGCCGCGGGCGTGGCCTACGGGGCCTTGTCCATGGGCCTGCGGGTAAAAGAGACCCTCCTTCCCCTCCTGCTCGCGCCGGCGCTGGCCCCGATCGTCCTGGCGGCGACCGAGGCCTGGCGGGCGGCCCTGCACTTATCGTCGGGGGGAGGTTGGCGCTGGCTCGGCCTGCTCGCTTGCTTCAGCGCCGTCTACCTGGCTGGCGGGACAGTCGGGTTTGGCGCTTTGATGGAGGAAACGTGAAATCTCTCGAAGTTCCTTGTTCCACTCCTCTCACCCGCGTGCTCGGTTGGTCTGCCCTTGTCGCGCTGGGCTTGAACACCTGGTGGGGCCTGTGGCTCAGCCCTCCTGACGTCAACCAGGGCCAGTCTGTGCGCATCCTCTACGTCCACCCCGCGGTCGCCACCATGTGCTACGCCGGGTTCGCCGTCTGCGCCCTGGCGAGCGTGGCGTGGTTGTGGCCACGCCTGCGCAGCCCCCATTGGGACCGCTTGGCGGTCGCCGGGGCCGAAGTGGGAACGGTCTTTTGCGGGGCCACGCTGCTCACCGGCTCCATCTGGGGCCGGGTCGAGTGGGGGGTGTGGTGGACCTGGGACGCCCGCTTGACCTTGACCGCCCTCTTGTTCGCCCTGTCGCTCGGGTACCTGGCGCTGCGCCGGGCCATCGACAACCCCAGCTCCCGTGCTTTTGTCTCGGCGCTGGTGTCCCTGCTCATGGCCCTCACCGTCGTGGTCGACCACTACGCCACCCAGTGGTGGGTCACCCTCCACCAAAACGAGACGCTGTTGAAGCCGGGCCCCACCATCCACGGGTGGCAATTGGCGACGATGCTGGTCTCCTTCGTCGCTTTCGGCCTCGTGGCGGCATGGCTCATGGTCCACCGTTACCGCTTGGAGGGGCTCGAAGAACGTTACGAGACCGAGGGGTTCCAGTCCGCGCTCGAGGCCCGGCGGGCCGAGGGCGGCCCGGCAGGCGGAGAGGGCGCTCCGGCGGGCGGGGGCGGGGATGGGGCCGGCGCGACGGCGACCGCCGACCTGAGCTCAGCCGGTGCACAAGACGAAGCCGTGAGCGAGGCGCATGGACAGGAGGTGGGCGCCCGTTGAGCTACGTGATCGCGGCGTGGGCGTCCTGCGGCGCCCTCCTGGCGGCCTACGCGGCCCACCTCCTGCACCGCCACCGGGCGCTGCGCCGGTCTTTCTCCAAGGACGCCAGCGCATGGCGTTGAACGCCCCGCCAAGGCTGCCACCCGACCTCCCCCGCCCGGGGGCGGCGAACGGCGACAGCATGGCGGTCCCCCTCGCCGCCCTACGGGGGCCGCGCCCGCGTCGTCACCTGGGCACCCGCCGCCAGCGGGTGGTGGCCGCGCTGATCGTGGTCGGGTGCCTCGGGTTCCTGCTGTTCAGGGGCCTCACCAACGCCATGGATTACTACTTGACGGCCAATCAGGCAGTAGCCCAGCGGGCTCAGCTCGGAGGAAATGACTTCCGGATCCAGGGCACGGTGCTGCCCGGCGCCCACCAGGTCGGTAGGTTGTTGAGCTTTTCCATAACCTCCCACAATGTCTACGTCCACGTGATGAGCACCGGCGTCCCCTCCCAGCTGTTCAAGCCTGGCATGCCGGTCGTGCTGGACGGGCATTGGCAGGGCAAGGTCTTCTCCAGCTTCCAGATAATGGTCCAGCACGGGTCCAGCTACGTGGAGGCGCACCCGGCCAAGGCCAAGAGGGTGGCCGGCGCGGGCGGCAGGGGCGTGGCGGGCGGCGTCAAGGCCCAGGGGGAAAGGGGCGTGGCCGCCGGGGCGAGCCGGGCCCGGGGCCGGTGAACATAGCCCTGGGCCAGAGCGGCCTGCTGCTGGCCCTGCTCGGGGCCGTGGCCGGGGCCGTCACCCTCTCTCTGGGTGCCCTGCGAGGCCGCCCCTCGCTGGTGCGGGCCGGGCAAGGCTACATATGGCTCGTCGTGGCCGGCGTCGTCGTGGCCACCTTCGCCATGCAGCGGGCGCTGGTCACTCACGACTTCACCCTTTCCTACGTCGACAACAACGACAGCACCTTCATGCCCCTCGTGTACCGGGTCACCGCCATGTGGTCGGCCCTGGCCGGCTCGGTCCTGCTGTGGGCGCTGGTGCTGACGGGCTACCTGGTCGCCATGTGGGTGCGCTTGCGCCACCGTCGGGACGAGCCGCTCGTGGTATGGGCCAAGGTCGCCGGCTACGTGATCGCCGTCTTTTTCTTCGGGCTCATGCTCACCTTTTCCAACCCCTTCTCGAGGGTGCACGGCGCCGTGCCCACGCAGGGCGCGGGTTCG
>JBOGGK010000239.1:0-2837 GCA_050744045.1 Acidimicrobiales bacterium
GTCCTGGACGTGTCCCGGGCGACCAGGGCATGGCTGGCAAGCGATCTGGCGGCGGCCGGTAAGCGAAGAGAACGTGACGCGACCCAGCGGGCCGCTCGGCGCGAGGTGGCGAAGGAAGAAGCGCTCAACGCGAAGCGCACCGCCCGGATAGCTGACTGGGTGGAGTCGTTCATAAGGGCCCACGGCGCGGCCAGGCCGGGCGCCATCCGCAAAAAGATCGCTTACCGGGACCGCGACGCGGTCGACGTGGCCCTGGCCATACTGGCCCAGAGCGGCAGACTGGTCGCAGAAAACGACACGTACCGTCTCCCCTAACTCGCAAGCAGGAGGTGTACAGGTGTACAGGTGCTGCATGAGAGGGCGGTGCTTTGAGGGGGGCGGGACTTGTCCACCTTGGCAGGGACCGTCCCGCAAAACACCTGGTAGGTACATATTAGTATATGAAATAATTACTAAGATGTCGGGCACAGGGCCGCCAGGCTCCCTCGTGCCCGCTTTCTGATGCTTAGAGCACGTACACCTGTACACGTGTACACCTCCGGCTACGCGTTCGTGCCGTGAACCAGGACCTACGAGGCGAGGCTCATGCCCGTGCCACGGCTTGTCGAGGAGGTTGCCAAGGCGCGACAACGTCTAGGCATGACGACCGGTGCGTCCGGTTGGACGATTGCAATTAGACCTAAAGCAAGCGTAGGACTCGCTCGGGGAGGGGCTAGGGAGAGAGAACGCCCCGTGTTTTGAGGGGGTCTCATTGCAACGAGCGGGCGAGGGGTGGCGGTTTCAGGTGAAGGCCACGGCCTGTGGCGGCCTCAGGCGGGCCCACGGTTGGCTCATCGTGCGCTGGAAGGTGGTATCCGCGAAAACGCCCTCCTGATATGGGAGAATTCTGTCGCCAAACACAAACCCCATACAACAGGAGGGCATCTCTAAATGAAGCATAGCTCGTCGGGGCAGGGCGGCGGTGGACGGGACCGGGCAAGCAAGAGGCGGCTGCGGCGGAGGCTCGCGGCCGAGGCACGCTCGGCCAGGCGGCGCTTGGAGGCAGCGGTCGGCCCGAACTTCGCCGGCCCGGTGCTCGGGCGGGCGAACATCGCCTACGAGCTGGCCGAGCGCACAAGAGCGGTCGCTCACGGCGGCATTGGCCTCGTCGCCAAGCTTGTGGACAAGGTGGGCTTGGCGAAAGAGATCGACAGCTCCTTGCACCTGCTCAAGTCCCACAGGCCCTACTACGAGTCAGACCACGTGCTCAACATCGCCTATAACGCCCTCTGCGGCGGCCAGCGCTTGGAGGACATCGAGCTGAGACGGGCCGACCAGGTGTTCTTGGACGGCATCGGGGCGGCGGCCGTGCCCGACCCGACCACGGCCGGCGACTTCTGCCGGCGTTTCGACGAGGGCTCGGTAATGGAGCTGCAAGAAGCACTGAACCGGGCCCGGCTCAAGGTTTGGGCGACCCAGCCGGCCAGCTTTTTCGCCCAGACGGCCAAGATAGACGCCGACGCCTCTATCGTGCCGACCGACGGGGAGACCAAGGAGGGCATGGACATCTCCTACAACGGCGTATGGGGCTACTCGTCGCTCTTGGTCGACCTCGCAAACACCAAAGAGCCGTTGTACTTCTCCCAGCACGGCGCCAACCGCCCTTCCCACGAAGGCGTCGTCGAGCTCTACGACCGGGCCATAGCGCTCTGCCGGGAGGGCGGCTTCACCGGCATATTGCTCCGCGGCGACACCGATTTCTCCCTGACGGCCGAGCTCGACCGCTGGGACGAAGACGGCGTGCGCTTCGTGTTCGGCTACGACGCCAAGGCCAACCTGGTTGAGACTGCCGACGCCACCCCCGATGAGCTCTACCACGAGCTGGTAGGCCGGGCCGAGCGGGCCATGAAGACCCGTCGCCGGTCCCGGCCCAAGAACGTGAAAGACGACGTGGCCCGAGCTCGCCGTTCCAAGGTGCTGCGCCAGGAACGACAGGACGTCGTCAGCTTCTCCTACCGCCCGGCCAAGTGCAAGAAGGGCTACCGGGTGGTGGCCCTCAGGAAGAACCTCTCGGTCGAGCGGGGCGAGGACGTGCTCTTCGAGGAGTTCCGCTATTTCTCCTACATCACCAACGACTGGGCCATGACCGCCGACCAGGTCATAGCCGAAGCCCGGGAGCGCTGTGACCAAGAGAACCTCATCGCCCAGCTGAAAGGCGGGGTGCGCGCCCTGCACGCCCCGGTCAATACCTTGGTCGCCAACTGGGCCTACATGGTGATGGCTGCCCTTGCTTGGAGCATAAAAGCTTGGTGCGCCCTATTGCTGCCCGTGAGCCCCCGTTGGGCTGCCCAGCACAACGAACAACGCCGGCAGCTGCTCGCCATGGAGTTCCGCACCTTCTTGCAAGCCTTCATCAACATCCCTGCCCAGGTCGTCAAAGGTGCCCGGCAGGTCCGCTGGCGGATCTTGGCCTGGAACCCATGGCTCGGGGCCTTCTTCCGGCTCCTCGACGCCCTCTGACAGCTCCCGAGCGCCCGCTTTGCGCCACGAGCCGGCGGCGGCTCCGCGTCAGCCTGCCCAAGAACACGGCCGCCACCACCAAAAACCACAGGAACGCGCTTGCCAGCCCCCGAAGCGGCCGAACCCCTCGGCCCATACCACTGCTCGCCCCCGAGTTTCATCCTCGGGGACGGCTCCTTGGACCGCGACGGGCCAGAGACAACCCCGGAACGCTTGTTTTAGGACTAGTTTAACGCATTCCCTTTCCCACCTGTCAGAGGTCCAGCACGCCGCCGAGACTCGGGAGGAGCCGACCAAGCAAGGCGCGCGGAGCGCCCGGAGATCCATCACTGTGAGCC
>JBOGGK010000240.1:0-13783 GCA_050744045.1 Acidimicrobiales bacterium
TGACGACCAACCCGGGGTGCCTGAGCCAGATCAGGAGCGCCCTCGACCGCTCCGGTTCGCAGGTCCGGACGGCCCACATAATCCAGGTCCTGGACGCTTCCATCTCTGGGAAGGGCAAGATCTGAGCTGGTTCTGAGCGCTCCGCCGCACGGCTGACGGTCATCTGGCCGAGGTGGCGTGTGGCTACGGCCGGCTTTTGAGTGGCGCCCCACAGCATCTACAACCTCGGGCCACCCCGCAGCTCAGCTATAGTCGGCCTCCCAGTGGAGCCACTGCCCGAGGACTGGGACCGAGCGGTTGCCGTAGTCGCCCACCCTGATGACATCGAGTACGGGATGGCCAGCGCCATCGCCCGTTTCACCGCCCAAGGCAAGCGGGTCTCCTACGTCCTGGCGACTCGGGGCGAGGCGGGCATCGACGGGATCGTCCCGGCCGAATGTGGACCACTTCGAGAAGAAGAGCAGCGCCGGAGCGCGGCGGTCGTGGGCGTCCAGCACGTCGAGTACTTGGGGCACGCCGATGGGGCCGTCGAGTACGGGCTCGACTTGCGCCGGGACATAGCGGCAGCCTTACGCCGGCTGCGCCCGGACGTGGTGTTCTCCCTCAACTTTGACCTCACCTGGGGCGAAGGGGGCGGCGTCAACCACGCCGACCACCGTGCCGTCGGCGTCGCCACGCTCGATGCCTGCCGGGACGCAGCGAACCGCTGGCTGTCCCCCGCCGCCGGGGAACCCTGGGGTGGCATAAGGGCTGCCTACGTCGCCGGAGGTGAGGCTAACTCCACGCATTTCGTCGACGTCGGCAGCGAGATCGGGATCGGTATTGCGTCGCTCACCGAGCATCGGGCCTACATCAAGGGGCTGGGGAAGGACTTCGACCCCGAACAGTTCCTCCGCCAGGTGACGGGCTACGGCGGTATGGCGGCCGGTTGCGAGTACGCGGTCCTTTTCCGGCGTTTTGGCGTGTAGCGTCGGCGGGCCTTGCTCGGGCACCGGTGGCACTGCCGGCGGGCCCCTATCCCACCCTCGCCTTCGGCCTTCCGGTCAGCACCTGGTAGTGCCCCATGCGCCCTGCTCGCTGCTCATTGCCCTCTGCACGGCCTGCTCGTTGCCAGGGTGCACGGGCCAGCGTGCGTAGGGAGTCGAACCCTTGGGCGCCAAAAAGCAATTTGGTGCTCGCCCCTTCGGGCCACCAGCTACCAACTGCGCCGGCAGTGCGGTCCTCGGCCAGAGCAACCTGGAGGCCTCAGCCTCAGCCTCCGGTCGCGTCTGGGATTTTCCTGGTCGCTTCAGCCTTCTACGAGCTCTGTCGTCCAGTCGGCGGCCTGGATCCTAAGGTCCAGCTCACGGCGCTGGCGGGCCAACTGGTCAGCGCGCGCCCGGAGGGCAGCGACATCGAGCTCGGTGACCGTGTGCAGTTCCGAGCGGGTCACGCGGAACGACCGGTCCGTGGCCGCCACCGCCGCGTCCGAGAAGAGCTTGCGCCGGAGAGTGAGCGAGTCCCGCTCGGCGATCGCGTCGGTGATGGTGCCGTGCCCCTCGAGAGTGCTGGCAGCGTTGGTCGCGTCTATGCGCCGCACAAGGCCGGCCAGTTGCGCCGCCACGCGCTCGGCCTCGTCGATGAGCGCGTTGGGGTCCTCAGCCGGCCCCTCACCCTCTTGGTGGCGGGAGTTGGTCACGATACGGCTGCGAAGTCCTTGGAGCGTGGCCTGGGCGTCGGCTTGCGGCGAGGTCCGCGGGCATGCCGCCCCCGAGGCCCCGGTAGGCTCCCCCGTATGTGCGGCAGGACGACGTCAACGATGTCTCGTGACCTCGTGGCCAAGATGCTCCAGGTTGACCAGGTACAGACAGAAGAACTGCCCGCCCGCTGGAACATCGCCCCCACCCAGCCGGTCTACGGGGCCGTGACTGCCCGAAGTACCCAGCGACAACTGCGTTCCCTCCGATGGGGGCTGGTGCCCAATTGGGCCCGCGACTTGCGCGCCGGGTCACGGATGATCAACGCTCGAGCGGAAACTTTAGCTCAACGCCCCGCCTATCGCGAAGCTCTTATGACGCGCCGGGCATTGCTGCCCTTTTCAGGGTTTTATGAGTGGCAAAAATCGGGCCTCGACCGTGCTGGCCCGGTGCAGCCCTTCTATTTCCATTGCAGGGGCGGCGAGCCGCTTGTGTTCGCCGGCCTGTGGGACACTTGGTGCGGCGCCGAGGGGCAAAAGACTGAAACCTGCACGATCATCACGACACCAGCCAACAAGTTCATGGCGCCGGTGCACAACCGGATGCCGGCCATCCTTTCGCCGAACGACTGGGACGAATGGCTACTGCCAGGCCCACTGAGCGCTCAGCGTGCCGAGCATCTTTTAGCTCCAGCACCTGAGGGGCTCCTCGTCGCCTACCCCGTGGGCTTGGCTGTGAACGACGTTCGCAATGATTCTCCCGAACTGGTGTGGGCGCAGCAGCACTAAGACACTTATGCGAGCTGAGGCCCAGGGACTGCTCTCCCCGGTCAGCAGCCCCGCTTAGTCGAAGTCGACCTCGATGCCAGCCGCCCGGCCCTGGCCAGCCCGGTAGGCCTCGCGCAGTGGGCCGCTTGCCTTGGGGCCCCGTCATGATGTGATCGTGATGCTCTCGGTATTGGAAGCTTGGCCTCCCACGTTGACCTGGATGGTCGCGGTCCCGGTGGAAATGGGGTAAGCGACGCCGGACGCGGCGGGCAGGTCGAAGGTTATGGAGGTATTGCTCCAGTTGGTGATGGTGACCTTGGCCCCGTCGTAGGGCGCTCCCCAGCTCGTGCCGCCCTGGACCAGTAGAAGGTAGCTGCTGCCCTGGCTCGAGCCGAAGTTTGTGCCCGTCAAAGTCACTGCCGTCCCAGCGGCAGTGGTCGACGGGTCAACTGAGGTGATGGCCGGGGTGGGGACGACCGTCCCCTGGACGGTGATGTTTTGGGCTGGTGAGGTCTGGCCGTCCACCGTCACTGTGACGGTCGCGGTCCCAGGGGCGATTGGGTAGGGCACGCCGCTGCCGGCGGGCAGGTCGAAGCTTATGGAGGTATTGCTCCAGTTGGTGATGGTCAGCTTGGCGCCGTCATACGGCGCCCCCCAACTGATCCCGGGCTCAGCCAGCGTCAGGTAGCTGCTGCCCTGTGTGGCCCCGAAGTTGTCCCCGGTCAAGGTGACGGCCGTGCCCGCGGCGGTAGTGGAGGGGTTGACCGAACGGATGACCGGAGGAGGCAGGGGGGCAGCGGCCGGGACCGGTTGTTCACTGGCGGTAACCGTCTCGGGCTGGCCTGCACTGGTGTAAGTGAGTTGGGCCGGAAGGGAGGCCGTTTGGGGGGAAGACCCGGTGGGAGCGGTGACATCCCAGGTCTGGGTGGCCGACGCCCCTTGGGCCAAGGTGCCCACGGCAACGGCGCCGGAAGGAGAGACCGCCCATCCGGCCGGTGCACTCAAGGTCACCGAGGCACCTGCAGCCGTGCCCGGCCCGTCATTGGTCTCCGTGGTAGTCACGGTGGTCGAGGTGCCAGCGGCGGCACTGAGAGGGGTTGACGGGTTGACGCTCAAGTCGACAGCGGCGGGCTCGCTTTGGGTGACGAGGTGGCCTCCGACAACGGCGATTGTGGCGCGGTCGTGGACCGAGAGGTTGTCCACAGCGACGGTGAGAGTATGAGCGGCGGGGTCGTAGGCCCAGCCGGGCGAGCCCGTGCTCTGGGCCTGGGCGACGGGGCGGCCGTTGACCAGCACCAGTCTCGGTTGGCTGAGGCTCTGAAGCTCGACCTGGTAGCTCTGCGCGCTGGCCTGGCCCGGATAGGTCCCACACACGGCGCCGATCACAACGGTAGTCATCCCTGCGTCGTGGGCGTAGCCGTCGCCGAGAGTACTAGCGCCCGGGGTGTTGCCGCCGGCACCGGCATCCCCGAAGCCGTCCGTGGCTTGGCCTCCGGTGGGGCACCGGGCGCCCACACCGGGCACTTCAAGCCCTTCGCTGGTCGTGATGGGCGTAAGGCTGTACTGGCCGTGCAGGTACCCATTGCCGGTGCCGGCGTCCTGGTAGAGGTTGAACTGCCCGTTGGCGCCGGGGAACACGCTAAGGATGCCCGCCGGGAATCGGCACAACCTAGGAATACGACCAGGGGCCCCCCTTTTTCTGCCAAGACCCTCATCTCGCCGTGCTGGTCACCGATCATCCGCGGGTGAAGGGTTCACGATCAGCGCGCGCGCTCGTTGCACTGACGACTGCGACAGTTGCGGCACAGGTCGTGCTCGGGCTGAGCCCAGCGGCAGCAGCCACGCCCGCCCAGGTCACAGACTCCTTCGGGTTCGACGGGGGGACCTTGCAAAGCTTCACTGTGCCCGCCGACGTCAACTCGCTTTCGGTCACGCTTATGGGCGGCCAGGGCAGCTGGGGCGGAGCAGACTCCTCGGGGAACCCGCCCGCTGGCGGGTACCAGGGAGAAGTGACGGGGACCATTTCTGTCACCCCAGGGAACTACCTCACGATCGCGGTCGGGTCGGGCGGGGACGCGCCCTACCACACGGACTGCACCACAGGGCAAGACGCCTCCTCACCCTCTGACATCTACGACGCGGTTGGGGGCGAGAACCCCCTCAGCCAGTACGACGGCGGTGACGGCGGAGCGCCCGGGCCGAACGGCTGCTCTGGGTACGGCGGCTCCGGCGGTGCAGCCACGGTCGTCGAGGTCGACGCCTCTCAACCTTCCCCAACGAACATCGGCACAATCCTTGCTGGTGGTGGTGGCGGGGACGGAGGTTCAGGGCAGTACGTCCTCGTACGGGGCCAGGTCGGCCTTTCCTATTACGTGCCACAATCGGCGCCGACGGCGACAACCTACGGGATCCCGGCCGGTTGTAGCTCCTCGGTCTGTACGTCGTACCACACGATCGACAGCCCCTCCCCCCTGCCGGCCTCCCCCAGCCGAGGCCAGGTCGGCACCGCAGTGTTCACGATGTGCGGAGGCAGCACCAACGCCAACAACGCCGATCAGTATTTCAATACCGGCGCCCCTGACGACGAGGCTGGTTGTGACGGCGGTGGCGGGGCCGGCGGGGGCGGCGGCGCGGCGGGCGGCAGTGCCGGTAGCGTCCAATTTGGTTCGGGCAGCTCCGACGAGTGGTACGGGCAGGGCGGCAGCCCCGGGGATAACTCCACCGGTAATTTCCCAGGGTTGACAGCGTTCTATTCGTACTACTCGGATTATGACAGCGGCACCCCGTCAGGGACGAGCACCTTTGCCGATCCCGGCGCTTCGTTTGACGGCTCGGTCGTGATCACGTACGCGACAGGGATCCCCAGCGTCCCCACCGATGTCACGGGCACCAACGGGAATGGAAGTGTTGCCCTTCAATGGAGCGCCCCCGCCCCCGATGAGGCCAGCCCTATCAGCGATTACGTGATCCGGTACTCCTCGAACGGCGGCTCGAGCTGGGGCACTTACGACACTGGTTCGGCGGCGACGTCAGTAACCGTTGGCGGTCTCAGCAATGGAACGGCCTACATATTCGAGGTCCAAGCTGTCAACTCGGTTGGTAGCGGGTCGTTCTCGTCTCCTTCGAGCACTTTCACGCCCTCCGGGCCCCCGGGCCCGCCCACCATCACTTCTATCACTCCCCAAGACGGCGGCCTCGTAGTCAATTTCACCGCCTCATCCAGTGGCGCCCCGATCTCGGGTTACCTATATCAGCTCAACGGGTCGGGGCCATGGCTGGCGAGCTCGGCCACCTCCAGCCCCCTCACAATTTCCGGCCTGGCCGACGGCACCTCGTACTCGGTCCAGATCGAGGCCCAGAGCAGCATCGGGACGGGGCCGCCCTCCAACTCACTTAGCCAAACGCCCCTCACCTCCCCGGGCCCTCCCACGATCGCTTCCGTACAAGTGGGCCCCGGTGCCGCCTCTGTCGACTTCACGCCAGGAAATACTGGGGGTGGGGCGATAACCGGCTACCGGTACAGCACCGACGGTGCTGTTACTTGGACTTTGACCTCCGTCGCCAGCCCCCTTTCCCTGAGCGGCCTCGCCAACGGCACCACGTTCAACTTCGAGCTGGAGGCGGTCAATAGCAGTGGCGTGGGCTCGGCGGCCACGACCTCGTTTACGACCCCCTCGGTCCCCAGTGCTCCGGCCATATCCTCTATCACGCCGGGGAGTCAGCAGCTGACGGTCAGACTGTCCCCGCCGTCGAGCGGCGGGTACCCGGTCACGGACTACCAGTGGTCTACTGACGGAGGGACAACGTGGTACTCGGAAGATGACCACATCACGCCCTGCCAACGCCTCACCGCCACCGCTGGGACTGTCATGTGCCAGATCTCGGCGCTTTCTTCGGATGGTTCAACCGCGCTGACCAATGGCACCTTGTACTCCGTAGAGATGAGAGCCGTGAACGCGGTGGGGACGGGAGCGGCGTCCCAGGCCGTGCCCGCGACCCCTTACACCGTGCCGAGCCCGCCGACGATCACGACGTCCGCGGGCGGGATGGTTGCCGCGGACCAGTCTCTCACCGTCTCGTTCGCACCACCAGCCAACGACGGCGGCTCCACCATCACGGGCTACCAGTACTCGACCGACGCCGGCTCCACATGGCAACCGGCTGACGGCGGACAGCCGCTCACCTCCAACGCGATGACGATCACGACCTTGTCGGCCGACGGGGTGACCTCGCTGAGCAATGGGACGACGTACGACGTCGAAATCCGGGCGGCCAACGCGGCTGGGCCGGGGGTTGCCTCGGGCGTTGCCGCCGGTATCCCCTCGACGGCTCCCGACGCGGCCGTGATCGATTCGGTCACGCCGGGCGACGGCACGCTGGCTGTCGCCTTTACCGCGGGCGCCAACAACGGCGCAGTGATCAGCGGCTACAAGTACTCAATTGACGGCGGCAACACGTGGGCTCCGACGGGCTCGTTGTCACCCGAGTTCATCGTTCCCGGCTTGACCAACGGCACGAGCTACCAAGTCCAGGTCATTTCCGTAAACGCCAACGGGAGCTCGCCCGCCTCCGCACCCCTCGCCGGGGCGCCGGCCACCGAACCTTCCCAACCGGTGATAACCGCCACGGCTAGGGGCAATGCGAGCATCGACGTCACGTACTCTGAAGGCCCCACTGGGGGCAGCCCGGTAACGTCGTACCAGTACTCAACCGACGGCGGGACGACTTGGTACACGGCTTCTCCGGTTGGTAACCCACTGGTCCTGACAGCGCTCTCCACTAACGGCATTTCCCCGGTCGTCAACGGGACTTCTTACCCCGTAGAGATCCGAGCGGTAAACGCAGTCGGCGCCTCGGTGGCCTCTGCGCCAATCAATGTGGCCCCAGCGGCCGCGCCCTCGGCACCCGACGTAACACTCACGCCGGCCGACGGGCTCATATCTGTAAGTCTTAGCGTGCCCAACAACGGTGGGTCGCCAGTCACTAGGATCGACTACTCCTTGAACGGCGGCACCTTCGCATCCTCAGGGACCGCCGGTTCGAGCTTCACGGTTCCCGGCCTTACCAATGGCACGGCATATGCGGTCTCCGTACGGGCCGACAACGCCATCGGCGACGGGGCCGCATCGTCCCCCCATGATGCAACCCCAAGCACTGTACCTGGTGCGCCGACGAGTGTTGTTGCCACGAGCGGTTCGGCGTCTGTCGCCGTCGCCTGGTCCGCACCAACCTCCGACGGAGGCTCAGCGGTCACCGGTTATTCGGCTGCCGCTTACACGACGTTATCTGAGACCACCGTTGCCGGGACGCCCTGCATTACGCTGACGCTTGCCTGCACGATAACTGATTTGACCAACGGGACGACTTACTACGTAGGTGTGATTGCCAGCAACACCAACGGCTCGAGCGTCAGTTCTTCGCCTCTCCAAGTTGTCACGCCTATAGCGCGCCCGGACGCTCCCGCCTTGACTGGTGTCACGGCAGGCGATTCGTACCTCTCTTTGGCCTTTGTGGCGGGGTCGGCGGGCGGTGACCCCGTCACAGCTTACCAATACTCCCTTGACGGCGGAAATACATGGGCAACGGCCTCGGGGACAACCTCTCCCATCGTGGTCTCCGGACTTGTAAACGGAACAACTTACACCGCGGCCCTTCGGGCAGTGAGCGCCGCGGGAGCGGGGGCTAACTCCAATACGATGGCTGGCAGGCCCTATACGTACCCGGGCGTTGTCGACGCTTCGACCATCACTGTCAACGGCGAAGACGCCCAGGCCGTGCTGAGTTGGACTGTACCCTCTGATGGCGGCTCGGCGATCACAGAAGCTCAGGCCACCGCATTTAGCTCGCGGACCGGCGGGGCACAGGAGGGCACATGCACGACGTCAACCAACCTGGCCGTCGGTGCCACGGCTTCTTGCACCATGAGCGGGTTGGGAAACGGCACGACCTACTACGTCTCGGTCCAGTCCGAAAATGTCGCTGGTTGGAGCGGGCGCTCGTCTCCGCGCGTCGCCGTCATACCGTCGGTGACACCGGGGCAGGTGCAGGACCTTAACGCCGCTCCTGGCGACGGTGAGGCATTGTTGTCCTGGCAGGAAGGCAGCACGGGGGGCGCCCCGATAACGACCTACACGGTCTGGTATTCGTCAGGGGGCGCCTATACGCAATTCGACAATGGGAGCTCCACGGCGACCAGTGCCACGGTCACCGGTCTCGTCAATGGCACTCCGTACACTTTCGAGGTTTATGCTATCAACTCGTATGGTTCGGGGCCAGCCAGTGCAGCTTCCAACCAGGTCACGCCTGAGGGCCCGTCGATCACCTCCCCGGTGCTCGGCAACGGTGAGGTAAACGTTCCTTACTCGGCGACTCTGACCGCGTCCGGGCCCAGCGGCCCCTTCACCTGGTCTATTAGCGCGGGTACCTTGCCGGCCGGGCTCTTGCTCTCGTCAGCAACGGGCTCTGTAATTGGCACCCCAACGGCGACCGGCGCCGCGAACTTTACCGTCGAGGCGACAGACACAGTAGGTGGCACCGCCAGTCAGACCGAGCGCGTCGTAATTGCTGCGGCCCCGACAATCAGTTCTCCACCGTTCGGTGATGGCGAAGTAACGATCGCATATTATGCTACGCCCGCGTTCTCTGGAGGGACAGGTCCTTATAGTTGGTCTATTTCGAGCGGCTCCCTCCCTTCGGGCGTCAATCTCGTCCCGGGCACTGGAGCGCTTTCGGGCACCCCGACCGCGACCGGGACGAAGCAGTTCACCCTCCAAGTGATGGACTCGCTCGGCGCCGTGGCTACGCAGGCCGAGTCAGTCCACGTATTACCCGCGCTTGGCATCACCCCCCCGACTGGCTATCGCGGTGTAGTAGGGGTCGCGTACTCAGTGACACTCAGCCCATCAGGTGGCGAAGGACCGTTCACTTGGTCCATCAGCAACGGTTCGCTACCTAGCGGTCTGGCTCTCAGTGCGCCGACGGGGGAGATGTCCGGCACGCCCACGACGAGCGGGACGGCGAACTTTACGGTCCGGGTAACCGACTCCTTAGGAGGGACCGCATCCCAAGCGGTGACGGCGACAATCCTTCCACCGGTGATAGTCACGCCCACTACAACGACGTCGACCGTGCCAGTGCCGCCAGTTGTAGTTTCTCCGCCTGCCACCACCTCCGGCCCGTCTCCGGCACCGTCCACGCCCCAGTTCGAGGTGAACGTCTCGCAGCCTTCGAACGTGGTTGCCGGAGGCTCGTTCGACCTCGTGGTCAGCCCGTCGCTTGGGGCGAGCGGTGCCGCCGCCGCCAACGCGCCGGTCCTGTCGGTCCAGCTGCCTGGTGGGGAGACGTTCGCAGGGGCCCCAAACGGGCACGAGTGGTCTTGCAAGTTGTCTGCCAATGGCACCAGTTCCACCTGCGAGTGGGCCGGGACGCTGCCGGCCTCGCCGGGGAGCGCGCTGGGCGAGCTCGTAAGTGACGTGCAAGTTGCGCCGGGGGCGCATGGAGTGGGTAAGACCATCGTCACCTTGTCCGACGCCGCTGAGGGCGCGATTAGTTCGAGCGCCAGCGCTCCAGTTATCTTTTCCTCTAGCGGCAGCGCCGGCTACCGCCTCGTTGGCTCCGACGGAGGAGTGTACGACTTCAAGACGCCCTTCTACGGCTCTTGCGAGGTGAACGGGACGCGCTGTGACAAGCTCGACCGCCACGTGGACGGCATCGCGTCGACGCCGGATGGGCGAGGCTACTGGCTCGTAGCCCGCGACGGCGGGGTGTTCGCCTTCGGCGATGCCCGCTTCTACGGCTCCTGCCAGCAGAGCGCCCATCCTTGCGGCAAGGTCGTCGGCGCGGTTGTCGCCATCGCCCCAACCCCCGACGGCAAGGGCTACTGGCTGGCCGCCGCCAACGGCGTCGTTTACCGCTTTGGCGACGCTGCCAGCTACGGCTCGTGCGCCTCGCCCAACCACCCCTGCGGGACGCTCTCGTCTCCTGTTATCGGCATTGCGGCCTCGTCTCGCGGCGGCTACTGGATGGCGACAGCGAAGGGTAACGTGCTCGGCTTCGGCAAGGGAGCGCCCGTCTTGGGCACCTGCCTGACCAAGAGCTCGCGCTGTGACCACCTCGAGGGGGGTGTCGTCGGGATCACCTCCACCCCAGGAAGCCGCGGCTACTGGCTCGTCGCCGCCGACGGCGGTGTCTTCACCTTCGGGAACGCCCACTTTTACGGCAACACACGTACGGCAAACGTCGAAAGTCAGCTGGCAGGCCAGTTAGTTGGCATGACGAGGACGCCCGACGGCAAGGGCTACTGGCTCGTGGCCTCTGACGGTGGCGTGTTCGCCTTTGGCGAAGCATGCTTCTGGGGCAACACCCGCACAGCTCACGTCGAGCCCGAGCTCGTCGGGAGGGTGATGGGCATCGCCTATTCATCGGAACCTTGAGGAGCCTCTACGTAGCGTTGGGCTGGCAACGTGGATCCTTACGCCCCCACGTCAACGACGTTGGTCGCGGTGGCATCCCACCAGCGGACAGGCCTTGAAGTTCCCGACGAGCTCACGGCCAGGGTCTACCCGCCCCGAGAGCTTCTTGTGGTTGGCCCGGAGCCGGTAGTCGAGGCCCCTCAGGAGCTTGGCGACGCTGTTGGGGCAGACAGATATCCCGAGGTTGGCCAGTTTCCCGGCGATCTTCTCGGTCGTGCGGTGAGCTCGGCGACGACGGCCGAGCCGATGAAACCGGTCGCACCGGTGACGAATACAACCATGATGGTTCGGCTCCTTCCAAGCATCGCCGGGAGGGCCTGGCGTGGTACGGGGTCAGATCGGTCGGGGGTGGCCCAGGTGAGCGTCGCGGGGAGTCAGCTGCATCAGCTAGCTTCCGACAGGACGGCTGCCTCTTCGAGCGCCAGTCGCTCCTCCTCGTCCGCAAGGTCCAGGTCCAGGACCTCGGCCTCCGTCGCGGCCTGGGCGGGCGCCCGACGGGTGCGTACGAACGCTGCGACCAGCACCAGCGCCAGCAAGGCGAAGCCCGCCGCGAGCGCGAAGACCCCGTCGAGCGCGTGGACGTACCCCGCGGCCTGGGCCGGCCCGACGCGCCCGTGGCGGCTGAGCGCGCCGAAAAGCGTGACCAGCACGGCGAGGCCGACGGCGGCGCCGAGTTGCTGCGAGACGTTCACGAGCCCGGAGGCGGCGCCAGCGTCCCCGGTTGCGACCTCGGTCAGCGAAGCCGACATGAGGCTCACCATCGCGACGCCCGCACCGGCACCGAGAAGGACGAGCCAGAAGAGTATCTCCGCGTAGGACGTGCGGGCCCCCAGCGTGGCGGCGAGCGCCATGCCGGCGACGGCCACCCCGGTGCCCACCACCATGAGCACCTTCTCTCGCACCACCCTCGTGAGCACCCTGCTCGTGAGCTGTGACGAGGCGAAGATGGCGATCGGGAGGGGGAGGAACACGAGCCCGGCGGTGACCGGCGAGAGGCCGCGCACGTCCTGGAGGTACTGGGACAGGAAGAAGAACACGCCGTAGAAGCCGGCGTAGACGAGGCCGCGGGCCACGTTCGCCGTCGTCCTCGTGCCGTGCGCGAACAGGCGGAGCGGGAGGATCGGCTCCACGGCGCGTGACTCGTTGGCGACGAACGCGCCGAGCATGACCGCGCCGAGCGCGAACGCGCCGAGGCTGACGGGGTCGGTCCACCCTTCGGCGCCTGCCTCGACGAGCCCGAGGACGATTCCGCCCATGCCCACGGTCGACGTCAGTGCGCCCACCAGGTCCAGGCGACCGTGCCGCGTCGGCGTCTCGCTGAGCGCCACCCGCCCTACGAGCCACACCGCGGCGCCGATCGGGACGTTCACGAACATGACCCAGCGCCACGAGACGAGCTCGGTCAACAGCCCGCCCGCCACCAGGCCGATGGCGGCGCCCGCGGCCGAGACGGTGGCATAGAGCGCGATGGCCCGGAGCCGCGACGGGCCCTCGGGGAACCTCGTCGTGAGCAGCGACAGCGCCGTCGGGGCGGCGAAGGCGGCGCCGATCCCTTGGAGGGCGCGGGTGGCGAGGAGCATCGAGGAGTCGACCGCCAGCCCGCCCGCGAGCGAGCTCAGCGTGAAGAGGGCGATGCCGGCGAGGAAGACCCGCCGGCGCCCCACCAGGTCGCCGGCCCGGGCCCCGAGGAGCAGCAGGCCGCCGAAGGTAAGGATGTAGGCGTTGATGACCCATGACAGACCGGTGGCCGAGAAGCCAAGGCCCCGTTGGATGTGGGGCAGGGCCACGTTTACGATGGTCGTGTCCAGGACCACCATGAGCTGGGCCAATAGGATCACAAAGAGGACCACCGTCGGGTGGCGCAGGCGGCGGGCCCAGGAGCCTTGCACGAGGTTCCGGGAGGTTGCGATAAGAGGCATTGACATCGACCTTTTCGTTGGTATTGTGGTATCGGACGGTTCCTCCGGTTCGCTCCAACCGGAGGACCACTCCGGATACTATACGGAGGGTCACTCCGTTTGTGGAGAAATTTGGTCGTGTGATGGAAAACTTGACTGTGACCAGGGAGCCCATGGGGCTGGAGGTCCCCCCCGTAGAGCCGGAGGGGGGATGCCGGCACCTACGGGCCGATGCCCGCCGCAACTACGACAAGTTGGTCGCATCCGCCCGCGAGGTGTTCGCGGCCGAGGGCGGCGGGGCCTCGATGGAGGCGGTAGCCAGGAAGGCCGGCGTCGGCGTGGGGACCCTTTACCGGCACTTCCCCAAGCGGATCGACTTGGTGCAGGGCGTTTACCAGGAGGACGTCGACGAGTTCGTCCAGACGGCGCAGCGAGTTGTCGGCGAGCTCGAGCCGTGGCCCGCGGTCGTGGCCTTCTTGGAGGCCTTCATCCGTCTTGCCCGGGGCAAGCGGACGTTCTTGAACGAGCTGCGCGAGGCCTTTGACAAGGACCCGGACATGAAGAGCCGCCTACGCGAGCGCATCGACGAGGCGACCGTGCTCGTCATCGGCCGGGCGCAGCGTGCGGGCAGCGTCCGGGCCGACGTCGAGGCCGCCGACGTGATGCAGCTGCTCGCCCCCATGTGCACCAGCCCGACGCTGACGGACGAGCAGACCGTCCGGCTGCTGCCGATGATCCTCGACGGGTTGCGCGCCGGGCACCAGGCGGGCTGAGCCTCGGCTTGAGCCAGCCGTCCGGTCCCTTCAGGCGCGCCGGCAGGTCGTTCGCCGGCGCAGGGCCGCCCAACGAGCGTGTCGTATAAGCCGCTCGGGGTAGTCCGGCGGGGCCTGGTGGTAGGGGTGGGCGACCGAGCCGAACGTCGCCCACAGCGCCTCCCTTCACACCCGCCCATCATCGCTCACGCCCAGTGC
>JBOGGK010000241.1:0-8320 GCA_050744045.1 Acidimicrobiales bacterium
GTGCTCACCCGGGAGGATGAAAACTGGGTGAGCCGGTCGGTGACGTCGCGAGTAGTTGGTGCTGTGAGCCCGTTGGGGACCATGGCGTCGGGGTCGTCAGGTACCCGGGATTGTTGCCACGAGCACCTGTCTCACCATCTTTTCATCCGGGCCCCTCCGGCCGGCACCAGTTGTCCAGTATCGAGTGTCGGGAGGTGGTTGTGGAGATCGTGGTGGAGCGCATCGCCGGGTTGGATGTGCATAAAGACAGCGTGGTGGCCTGTGTGCGGGCTCCGGCGTCGCGGAAGGGTCAGCGTCGCCAAGAGGTGCGGACGTTCGAGACGGTGGCGTCTGGGCTGGCGGAGCTGGCTGGGTGGCTGGCCGCCGAGGGGGTGAGCCAGGCGGTGATGGAGGCGACGGGGGTGTTTTGGAAGCCGGTGTGGTATGCGTGGGAGGGGGCGGTCAGCGAGTTGGTGTTGGTGAACGCCCGGCAAGTGAAGAAGGTCCCGGGTCGTAAGACCGACCTGTTACCGAACTACCCGACCTAGCGGCCCAGCTCAGCGCTTGACCGACGGACGGGCCGGCTACGGTGCCGGCCCCTGTTCGACGAGGACGATGCTCAGGTTGACCTGAGCCGGCTCGCGGTGGCCCTCGTGGGCTCGCTTGAGGCGACGGGTGATCTGCTCCGGTGGCTGCGCTTCCTCTCCGCTCTCGGCGTCAACTGGGAACAGGCGACCCGAGCCGAGGGGCGGGACTTCTTCCGTTTGCTGGCCCAGGCAGGAAAGCCTTCCCGCCCGCACTGGCGCCGACCGGAGGACGGCCCCGTGGGTGCAGGGCGAGATGCGCCGAACGCGCTGACGGGCAAAGGCCGCCCGGGCCGCGCTACGCCCGCGCCACCGACCCGAAAAGAGCGTGGGTACTTGTCCATCCCCGAGATCCCGTTCGTCGTACCCAGTGACGAGCCGAAAGGCGGTCCGCCAAGTGAACGGGGAGAGGACGAGATGAACCAGTACCACTTCTACCGGATGTACCAGCTCGAGCATGCCCTGAGCGCCGCCGAGCAGAGGGCCGTCGACCAGCGTATGGGTGAGCTGGCTGCGGCGGTGGCCGACGCCCGCAGCGCCGTGGCCCATAGCCTGTGCCATGGGCTCGGCGCCCTGAAGGCCCTGGGCAGGGCGAACCGTACGAGGAAGAACGCCGGTGTGGCTGCGACCGTGCCGGCCGGGCACTGAGGAGGTACGACGGTGCAGTACATGCTGCTCCACGCGACCGACGAGGATCTGGCGGCGGCCATGCCGTGGGACGAAACAGCCCAGGCCTCTTTGGAGGCTTGGCTCGACCAGACCATCAGCCAAAGGGTCAACCTGCACGGGAGCCGCCTCCGCCCGGCGAGCGACGCCACGACGGTGAAGGTCCGCCGGGGGGATCTGGTGGTCACCGATGGGCCGTTTGCCGAGACCAAGGAACAGGTAGCGGGCTACGACGTGCTCGAGTGCAGAGACCAGGAAGAAGCGCTTGAGTGGGCGGGGAAGCACCCGACGGCCCAGATCGGCGCCATCGAAGTCCGCCCGCTCCATGGCGACCAGCCTCCAGCCCGCCTCCCGGAGCGGTCGCCGGGCAAGCGCCGGTACATGATGCTCGTCTGCACCGACCCGGCGTTGCAACACGACGAGCTCGGCCCGGCAGCCCCAGTCGAGGCCTGGGTACAGGAAATGCAGGGCCGCGGCGCTCGTCGCTTCGGCAGCCAGCTCGAGGAGCCGGCCCAGGCCCGCACCGTGCGCGTCCGGCGCGGCCAGGCCCTGGTAACCGACGGCCCGTTCAGCGAGACCAAGGAGCAGGTCGCCGGCTTCGACATCTTGGACTGCGCCGACCTCGATGAAGCGATAGAGATAGCCGAGCGCCACCCGATGGCCCGGCACGGCATCTTGGAGGTGCGGCCCTTTTGGCCTTTCCAACAGGACTGAGCGGGACGGCATTGGCCGGTGCTTTCAGCGACGAGTGGGGCCGCATCGTCGCTGCCCTGATCCACCGGTTCGGGGACTGGGACCTGGCCGAGGACTGCGCCCAGAGGCCTTCGCCCTGGCCGCCGAGCGCTGGCCGGCCGAGGGTACACCGGCTCGTCCCGGGCCTGGCTGTTCACGGTGGCCCGCAACCGGGCCGTCGACCGCCTGCGGCGTGCCGCTACGTACCAAGCAAAGCTGAAGACGGTGGCGGCGATGGCAAAAACTGGGACGGCGGGCGACGGAGCCATTGGCCAAGAGGCGCCGCTCGACGAGAGCGAGGCCCCAGAAATGAGCGGTGTCCCCGACGAGCGGCTCCGCTTGATCTTCACCTGTTGCCACCCGGCTCTGGCCATGGAAGCGCGGGTGGCCCTCACCTTGCGCACCTTGGCAGGCCTTACCACGGCGGAGATCGCCCGGGCTTTCTTGGTGCCCGAAGCCACCATGGCCAAACGCCTAGTGCGGGCCAAACACAAGGTCCAAAACGCCGGCATACCGTAACGAGTGCCGCCCGCCAGTGCCCTCCCAGAAAGGGCGGCCGGGGTACTGGCCGTGCTCTACCTGCTCTTCAACGAAGGGTACTCGGCCTCGGCGGGAGCGGCCCTGGTCCGTCGGGACCTGTGCGATCAGGCCGTCCGGTTGGCAAGCGTGCTGGTAGAGCTCATGCCCGAGCTGGCCGAAGCTCGCGGCCAGGGCGAGATTGGCCCATACCAGCTCCAGGCGGCCATTGCTAGGTGCCATGCCCTGGCCCCGACGGCCGATGCGACCGACTGGCAAAGCGTTGCCTGGCTCTACCAGCAGTTGGCCGACCTGACGGGTTCCCCGGTCGTCGAGCTCAACCGGGCGGTGGCGGTAGCGATGGTGGACGGGCCCGAAGAGGGCCTAGCGTTCGTGGACGAACTGGCGGGCGCCGGCGATTTGGACGGTTACTATCTACTGCCTGCCACCAGGGCCGATCTCCTCAGGCGACTGGGCCGGTTCCCCCAAGCGGCTGCCGCTTACCGCGAGGCTTTGGCACTGGTCCCTACTGAGCCTGAGCGCCGCTTTCTCAAGGCTCGCTTGGCCGAAGTTCGCCCCCGGCCATAAGGCCTTGGGGGTCATCCAGGCTTCCAACTGTTGGGTGACCGCGGTTCATGGGTAAGGGTGCCAAGGTGGCACCAGGACAAGAGAGGGGTTCTCTGTGCCGAAGTTCTTGTTGTTGGTCAACTACGACGGGGGGTTGCCCGAGACGCCCATGCCCAGCTGGAACCAGGTCGATATCAAGGCCCATTTGGCCTATTACGACGCCCTCAACCACGAACTCACCGCCTCTGGGGAGCTGATGGAAGCGACGACGATCGCGGCGGCACGTTCCATGATCTCGTGCTCCTCGGCGACCTGGATCTCTCTCGGGCGCTCCATCGTTGCTCCTTCCTCACGTGGGGTAGGTTAGTAGTGAGCCTGCCCGGGGGTTCCGTTGGGAACTCGAAAGTCTGACCGGCGTGCTCGTAGGGACAGTGCGCGACCCTTCGATGGGGCCCCGGCGCCCAAGCTGAACTGCGGCCTCGAGGGCCAAGGAAACAACGGCGTCGGCGGGCAGGCCCGCATCCATTTTCTCGCCTAGGCGACGTCCCCGTCAGGGGGTCTGGGGGCTGAACTGTGTAGGGCGAGCACCCCAGCTCGGCCGTCCCGGCTTGAGCGTCGGGCTATGCCTCGAATTGCCCGTAGATCTCGGGTAGCTCGAGGTCGAAGGCGTCGCAGAGGGCACGCACGTCCCGCCAGCCGGTCACCTTCGCCTTATCCACATCGTGCCGACGCCGCTGCCCCCACTACTACGGCTCGGCTACACGACCGTGCAGGGGAGGGGGAACCCGAGGGCCAGGTGCGCGGCGCGGCTGACCTCGGCCATCCGCCGAGCGCTCAGACTGGTGATTCGAGACCGAAGGGTGGTGCGCGGGACGGTCGCCAAGTTGTCGAGATTGATCACGCAGGGCCGGGGCATCCCGTCGTCTTCCGTGAGCGGCACTTCAGCGTCGAGTCCTCGGGCCCGAGTGGTGATGTCGGCGACGGTGACTCGGTCCCGCCAGGTGCCGTGGGCGTCCCAGGAGAGCAGGAGAACGGGGTGGCGCTGGCCAGGCGGTCGTTCCGCCCACCAGACCTCAGCCCGCCGCACCGGCGGCTTGCTCGGTGTCGCTCCAACCCGTGCTGTCCTCGCCGAAGAGGTCTTTCGCTGCCTCCTCGGCCCAGGCTCGTTCGGCGTCGGTCTCAGGCTGTGCCTGGTAGGCGGATCGGTAGCGTTCCTCGCGTTCTTCGGCCTCTACCTGGCGCCAGCCACGCCAAAGCAACTCCGAGACGACCTCGGACCGACTGGTCTCCCGGTCGTGGCGCCGGTGCTCGATCCGGGCCAACAGCTCGGCCGGGAGGCTCACGGTCACCTTCTCAGCTCGATTCATACCTTTAGCGTACTACTTCCCTTACCGGGCCGTCCCGAGCGGCAGAAGATGGAGCGCAGGGCCACCTGCCTGGGCAGAGGTGTCCCCTACCCGCCGGGGAAGCCGGTCTTGTACTGTGGCAAAGTAAGAACACCGGCGCCCTGGCCGGCGGCAACGTGGCTGTCAACTCGACATGGCGCTAACCGGGGCCATCCAGTGGAGTAGCGCCCCGCGGTGGGCTTGGTGGGGTAACGTTCCTCCGTGACCTTGTCCCGATGACAACTGATGGCACCAGCGTGCGCCCCGGGGGGGCAACCCGACCGGCGATAGAGCACCACTACGATGTGGGGCGCGATTTCTATCGGCTCTGGCTCGACGAGCGCATGGTTTACTCTTGCGCCCTGTGGACCGGAGACCTCGACGGGGACCTGGAGCGTGCGCAATTGGCCAAGCTCGACTGGCACGCTTCGGCAGCTCAGGCGGACGGGACAGCGCGCGTACTGGACGTGGGCTGCGGCTGGGGGGCCATGGTGCGCTACTTGACCGAAGAGCGCCGAGTGGGCCACGTCACCGGTCTTACGCTCAGCTCTGACCAGGCCCGGGCGGTGCCGTCCTCGGAGCACGCGCAAGTGCTCTTGGAGGACTGGCGCCAGCACAGACCGTCAGAACCCTACGACGCGGCAATATGCATAGGCGCGCTCGAGCACTTCGCCCGGTACGATTTGCCCCGGTCTCAGCGGCGAGGCATCTACCGAGGTTTCTTCTCTCGGTGCGCGGGTTGGCTCGGCGAAGGCGGGCGCTTGTCGCTACAGACGATCGCTTACGAGGATTTCGACCCGGGCAAGGCCCCCGTCTCGTCGTTCTTCGCCGAGGACATCTTCCCGGAGTCGGGCTTGCCCCAATTGAGCGACGTCATCGAAGCTGCCGAACCGGCGTTCCGCTTGGTCGGTTTTCGCAGCGACGCCCCACATTACGAGCAGACGCTCCACATTTGGCAGCAGCGCCTGGAGTCCAGCCAGGACGAGGCGTGCCGCTTGGTGGGCAGGGCGACGTACCGCCGTTACCTCCGTTACCTGCGGGTGTCCCGGGCGATGTTCGGCCGGCGGGTGTGCACGCTCTACCGGCTCGTCTTGGAGCGGCGGCCGGGCTTGGTGCCTGCCACCGAGGGGGCCGAGTGAGGTCGTCCCCACTATGGGGGGTCCTTGACGAGAGCGCAGCCCAGCTGCTCGAAAGGCACTTGGCGCACGCCAAGGAATGGTTCCCTCATGAGCTGGTCCCATGGGAGCTCGGGCGCAGGTTCGTACCTGGCGAGCGGTACCGGCAACACGGCCCTCCCTTGCCCGCCGGTGTACGGTCGGCGCTGTTCGTCAACTTGCTGACCGAGGACAACCTCCCGAGTTACTTCCACACCCTCGCGCAGGCATTCGGCACCGATTCGGCGCTTGGGCAGTGGAGCCGTCGCTGGGCTGCCGAGGAGCAGCGTCACGCCATCGTCCTGCGGGATTGGGTCTGTGTCACCCGCCATCTCGACTTGGTCGTCCTCGAACGGGCGCGCATGCGCCAAGTCTCTACCGGCTTCGACGCGGGTGCCCGAGGCCACAGCCTGGTAGACGGGCTCGTCTATCTGGCACTACAGGAACTAGCTACCCGGGTTTCCCATTGGAACACCGGGCGGTTCCTCGACGACGTCGGGGCCGCGGTGATGAAGCGGGTGGCAGCCGACGAGAACATGCATTTCCTGTTCTATCGGGACATGGTGGTAGCCGCCATGGACGCCGATCCCTCCAGGGCTGTCCAGGCTATTGCCCGGCAGGTACCTCAGTTCCAGATGCCAGGTAACGGCATCGATGGCTTCAGCGCCCACGCCGCGGCGATTGCTGCTGCCGGTATTTATGATTACCGTGTCCACTACGAGCAGGTGCTGGTCCCTATGCTCATGACCCACTGGCGGCTGGAGTCGGTGGAGGGCCTCGACGCCGACGCGGAGCGCGCCCGGCAGGACTTGCTCGCATGGATGGCGCGGGTCTGCCGAGTCGCGCGCCGCATCGCGGCGCAGTCGTCCCCTCCCTCGCCAGGGCTCGCACCGAGCGCGGGCCGCCGCGCCAAGGAAGGCCTTGGTATCGGGGCTCTCGGGCGGGCGGGGCTATTGCAGGCGGACGAGAGCCACAAGGACAGCGCGCTCAGCCCATCAGCTGACGGAGCGCCTCGAGCGCGGCCAGGTGACGCTCCATTTTGACAGGTTCGTCGATGTCGCGGCTGCGGATACGCGCCTCCAGCTGGTCGAGGCGGGCGAGCTCATGCGTATGGAGCGTTTGCCGGTCCTTCTCGGGCAGGCTGCGCATCACCCGGGCGAAGGCGTCCTGAGCGTTCACCGCCCGCTTCAGGCCCAGCGCCCTCGCTACCGCCGAGTAGCTCTGCCCCCGTTCCCTGAGCGCTACGACTTCCTCGTCGAGGCTCCGGCGCGGCTGGCGTGGTCCCGAATAGGGCCGGTCGTCATTGTCCCTTTCGCGGCCTGATCGTCTTTCCCTTCCCCTGCTTGTCATGGTGCCTCGCGGTCTTGAGTTGGATTTTATTCTCTGGCCGCGCGAAACCCGGGTAGCGACCGGTGGTCCGGTCACGCTGGACAGGTGACCGAGAAGCACCGATCATAACGCCTTGGGGGAGCGTTGGCCAGCCGTTGGCTCGTTCACTGCGCCGTTGTCAATGGCCACCGCAGCTCCCGACGGCGTAGCTCCGGGCACGAGCGGTCCCGTTGTCGCAGCTTCAGGGCTCCTTCGGTCAGTCCGGAAGCGGAATAGCGCATTCTCCGGGGCTGTTCAAGCGTCCTCCCAACTAGTTCGCCGAGGCGGCGGTGCCAGTGCTGCCACCGAGGGCGCGGCGGTGGGCCGCTGCCGCCATTTCCCCGTACGCAGGCACGAGGAGCTCGCCGACGTCGCGCCCGCGGACCTCCAAAAAGCCCCGCCCGAGCTGGCGCAGGACGGCGCCGGCGGCTTCTGAGACCACCGGCCTGACGTGCACCGACGCCAGCTCCGGGCCCGCTTTCCAAAACCCGAGGAGGCACTCGGCCAATGGCGGTGCGGTGACGGACCTGGCGGCCGGGGCCGCCTCTGGCTCGGCCGCCACCGCCCCCCGGCGTTGCCTCAGTTCGCCCAGGAGCTCGTCGCGCCCGCGGCCGCGCCAGGCGAGCAGTGCGAAGGGGTCCCGGTCGAAGTGCTCTGCCACCAGGTAGCACACGGCGGCCACGTGCTTGCACGGGTTGGCCCAGTCGGGGCAGGTGCAGTCTGTCGACAGGCGTGACGAAACCGAGGGGAACAGCGCCGTCCCCGCCCCGGCGAACTCCTCTTCGACCTCGTGCGGCAGTTCCCCGGCGAGCATGCTCGCCGAGTACACCGCCTGGCCCGCTAACGATGCCAAGGCTCGCCCCCACTGTTCGTCGCTCGCGACGGGCATGGCTAGGCGGACCTTGTAGGGCACCCGTCGGCTCCCCTGGACCCGGGCGCTTATCAGGCCCGGCTCGACGCTGATGTCGATCACCTGGCCTTTGCGGGCGTAGCTGCGGCCGCGCGTGGAACGCCCGCCCACCAAAGCGGTCTCGACCGCGTCGAGGAACCGCTTGGACCACCAGCTCTCGCCTATGGGCCCGCGCTGGCTCTTGGCCGACAAGCCTCCTTCCACCCGCAGGGGGCGGCTCAGCCCGGAGCGCTGGGCGTACCAGTAGGGGTCGGGGTCTTCTATGTACTCGCGGTCCTCGTCGTCGAGGTCGTCCGGGTCGCGGTAGGAGCTCTCGGGGCCGTCGAAGCCGTCCGGGTCGAAGGCCGCCCCGGAGCGGTCCTCAACCGGGCCCTCGGCGCCGGAGGTGAGCTGGGCCAAGAGGCGCCGGAGCACGGTGCGCGAGCCGCTGGACAGCTCGGCCTCGATCTGGGAGACGAG
>JBOGGK010000242.1:0-9304 GCA_050744045.1 Acidimicrobiales bacterium
AGCGCGGCGTGATGCGCTTGTCGACGATGTTGGACTGTTGGAAGAACAGCTGCCAGGGCGCCACGGTCGTCCCCACGATGGAGATGATGACAAGGATCGCCGTCGAATTGGCTCCCCCGGCGATCCCCGGGACGACGAAGCCGCTGGCCACCTGGCCGGGGTGGGGGTGGCTCAGCACGGCCAGAGGTATGACGAGGAAGTTGGCTACGACGAACACCAGCATGAAGCGCTCCCAGCGCCGGAAGCTGCCGGAAGCCGTCATTACCACCAAAGCCAATGCAGCCAGAGGGACCGAGACGTACTTGCTCACCCCGAAGTACCCGAGGGCAAGGTCCACCCCGATGAACTCCGTGACGATCGTGAGGAAGTCCAACAAGAACAGGTCGCCCACCGAGAACAAGCCCCAGAACCGGCCGAAACGCTCCTTTATGAGGCGGGCATGGCCCACGCCGGTGACGGCACCCAGGCGGACAACCATCTCCTGGTTCACGACGAGCACGGGTATGAGCAGAGGCAGCACCCAAAGCAGGCTCGTCCCGTAGTCCTGGCCGGCTTGCGAATAGACGGCGACCCCGCCGGCGTCGTTGTCGCCTACCATGACGATGATGCCCGGCCCGACGATGGCGGCCAGGGTGAGCAGGCGCGCCCCCCATCCTCGCCGGGCGCCGACGTCCTGCTGGCGGATGGTGCCGAGGGCACCATGGATGTCGCCTACATGTGCTTCGTCGAGGGCGGCCCTGGGTGCGGGCGCGGCACGAGGCGCACCGTCGAGCGTGTCGTGGGGCATGGCCAGTTGGCCTCCGGGGTTCGTAGGGCTGACGCGTGTCGTCTTGCGGCGCACACGCTCGCCCGAGCCCCGGCCTAGGTGGCCTGGACCCGTGCCAACGCGCGCGCCAGAGGTTGGTGAGGGCTCCCTCTGTCGGCGCTCAGTGCCGCTCCTTTCCTTGCCCAGTGGCGCAGGCGCACACTGCGGGCATACCCGGTGGGCTACCCGGGTAAGTCGGCGCCCGGCCCACAACGGGCACGGCCCCGGCTCCCCACATCCACTCGCCGGGGAGCTGCCTTACCCTCCGGGCTCTCAGGCACGACCAACGCCCGCCCGGGGGCCAACCCCAGGTACCGTTTGGGATCCTGTCGGCGACAACCAGCACCCGGCGAGGTGCGACTGCTTGACGCAGACCAGGATAACACCGCAAACGGAGAGCGGGTAGGCCCGCCAGCCGACGTCGCCGGACAACCCGCCAGGTAGAGCCCGTCAACCAGCGGCCCCCGCCGAACCCCAAACCGGTCAGGCCACCTTCGCCGCCAACCTCGCCAACCAACGCCGCCCGCACTGCACCCCGGGCACTGCAGGCCGGGCACTGCACCCCGGGGCGGTGCACGGCAACGCCCGCACAAGGCGGGGGGGCTCCCAGCTACTCCCCCGCGGCCATCCCGTACTGGCGCCGCCACCCCGCCGGCAACAGCAGCTCCAGCACGTCGTCCACGGTTATCTGGCCCAGCATGCGGCCGTCGTCGTCGACTACGGGTGCCACCGCCAGGTTGTAGTCGGTCATCTTGCGGACAACCTCGTGTATGTCGGCGCCGGGGGGGAGGGACGCCGGGTCGGGCCTCGCCGCCACCGAGATGCTCTCGAGGAGCGGGGAGCGCAGTAAGTCCACGAGCAATGCCGTGCCTTGGAGGCGCCCGGCGGCGTCGGCTACGAACACGACGCCCGCCGCCTCGGGCGGGGTGGTCGACGACCTCACCGCCTCTAGGGCGGACTCGACCGTCGCCGTCGCCGGGACGGCGACGAAATCGGGGTTCATGAGCCCGCCCGCGGTCTCGGGGTTGTAGCTCAGCAACCTGCGCAACTTCGTCTGTGCCCCGAGCGGGACCCGCTGCAGAATGGGCAGGCGGCGTTCCTGGTCCAGCTCGGTCAAAAGGTCAACGGCATCGTCAGGAGCCATCGCCGAAAGGAGCTTGGCTGCTTCTTCGTCGGAGCGAGAACGAAGGAACTCGAGCTGGTGCTCCGTGTCGAGCTCCTCAAATACATCGGCCTCCAGCTCCCGGTCGGCGCCGACGGCCCGGATTATCTCCTCACCCTCCTCATGGGAGGCGGCCTCGACCAGGTCGGCCAGCTTGGCGGGGTGGAGCCGGCGCAGTTTGCGGAACGGGATCTGCAGCTGGGCCGAAGGCACGTGTGACACAAACGGCTCTATATCGCTCCAATCGATGACCCGGCCCGGCTGCACCCGGCGGCGCCACCGGCGCGGCAGCGCCCTGCGCAGCACCGGCCGGGAGCTGGTGTCTACGCCTAAGACCTGCCACGTGGTGCCCACCTTGGCGAGCTCGATCTCGTTGGCGCGGACGAGACGCGCCCGCTCGAGATGGATAAGGTGCCTCGATCGCAGGTCCCGGCCCAGCAGTACCTCGCCCGGCCGCCTCTCGAACGGCCCCAGCTCGCTCGGTTCGGTGCTGAGCCGGGCCCCTTCGGCGCCGAAGCTGACGACCTGGTAGGCGTGGGCGAACTTGTCTTCGCCCTCGTAGTTAACTACCAGACCGGTGAGGCGCGGGTGCCAATTGGCCGCCGAAGCCCCACCCGAGAGGCGGGCGATGACGTCGGCCAGCCGGCCCGTCCGCTGGCCGCCGGGACCTAGGACCGGGGTCCCGAGGACGCAGGAGAGGTGCACCACGCCGGGGTCGTCGGCCCCATGGCCCTGGCCCGGGCTGCTCCGTTCGCCAGCTCCCCCGAGGGCGCTGCTCGCAGCGCCTGGGGGTCGCGTACTTGGAGGTCGAGCCTCAGACGCTCGTGGCACGGGACCAGCCTATAGCGCACATCGCGGCGGCGGGAGCAGCGGGCTCGAGCTCCGGGCCCCTCCCACTGGGCGCCTTTGTGCGCCGGCATGCCCAAGAGGGCAGGATGTGGCATGGCACTGAGCTTCGGTCTCCTGGGCACCGGTTACTGGGCGCTCCATACTCACGGCACGGCCTTGGCCGCTTCCCCGCACGCCGAGCTGCGCGGAGTTTGGGGCCGGGACCCCGCCAAGGCTCGGGACCTGGGCAAGCGCCTCGGCGCGGAGGGTTACGAGGACCTGGACGAGCTGCTCGGCGAAGTCGATGCCGTCGCCATCGCCCTGCCCCCTGACATTCAGGCCGAGCTGGCCGTGAGGGCAGCACGAGCCGGGTGCCACCTGCTCCTCGAGAAGCCCCTGGCGCTCAGCGTCGAGGCGGCGCAAGCAGTGGTCCGGGCCGTCGATGAGGCGGGGGTGGCGTCGGTGGTCTTCTTCACCTCGCGCTTCCGCCCCGACGTCGAGGACTGGACCGGGTCGGCCGCCGAGGCCGGGGCCTGGTACAGCGCTCACCTCGTCCACTACGCCAACATCTACCAGCCCGGGAGCCCATACGCCGGTTCGGCTTGGCGCCGGGAACGCGGCGCCTTATGGGACATCGGCCCCCACGGCCTCGCCGCCTTGCTGCCGGTGATGGGCCCCGTGACCTCGGTGGCCGCCCGGAGCGGGCCGGCGGGCAGCGACACGGTGCACCTGGTCCTCACGCACGGCCCCCGGCTGGCCGGTACCGGCGTGCAGGCGGCGGGCGCCGAGGCTGAGCCGGTGGGTGCGGCCCAAGGTGCGGCGGAGGAAATAGAAAACCTGAGCTGGGCCGACGTCCCCGCCGGTAGCCCGGCCGCTGGTGCTCCCGTCCCTGCGGATCCACCGCGCCCGAGATCTGCCCAGAGGACGGCTATGCCCTACGACCTCGGCAACAGCCCGGGGGGCCCTGCTGCGGTGAGCGTGCTCTCTTTGGGCCTCACCATGCCGCCCCCCGCCACCGCGAGCCAGCTCGTGCTTTACGGCGAAAGAGGGGCGCGCGCTCGTCCAGAGGGTAGCTTCGAACCGGCCGAGGCGTTCCAGAACGCCATCGCCGAGCTGGCAGCCATGGCCGAGACCGGCACCCGCCGGCACCGCTGCGACGCCCGCTTCGGCCTCGACGTGGTCCGGGCCCTGGCCGCCGCCGAGGAAGCGCTCGCGCTCCCGGGCATCGCGCTCCGCCACTGAGGCGGCCCCGAGCCCGGGCTCAGGGCAGCGCCCCGAGGAAGCTCTCCAGCAAGCAGGCGGCCCGGCCAGGGCCGGCGCCGGAGGCGGCGTGGGCGAGCTCGCGCGAGGCGCTACTGCGCTCTCCGGGCGTCAGGGCGAGCAGGGAAAGCAACCGATCGGGTTCCCAGCGCAACAGGCAGGCGCACTGGAAGAGGACGCCCCAGCGCGCTCGGCGCTGGGAGATCCCCACCACCTTGGTGCCCGAGGCGGTCGTAACCTCCCCGGACGCCAGCCCGGCGAAACACACCAGCGAGGACCAAGCCCGGCGCTGCATCGGCCCTTTCCAGACCTTCGTGCCGGGGAGGCCGACGGTAGTGAGAGCAGCGCACCAGGTGTCCCCCAGCCACCACGCCGCCTGCCCGACGTCGGCGGTCCACAGTGGGTCGCCGGCCGGTACGGCAACGTCGACCCACACGAGCGACCCCGCCTCCACGAGCACCGCGCCCCCGCCGGTACGCCGGCGGGCCACGCTCACCCCGGCGGCGGCGCAGGCGGCCCGGTCAACCGCGTCATCAGGCTGGCTGCTGCCGAGGACCACCGCGCTATCAAGTGGCTGGAGGGCCCTCACCACCCGCCCTTGGGCCATGCCGCGGCTCAACACCTCGGCAGATGAGTGGTGGAGCTCCTGGACCGCACCGCTCAGACGGACCTCCGGCCAGGCCATCAAGCGGAGAGGGCGGCGGTGCCTTCCTCGGAGATGCTGAGGGCGCGGACGTGCGCCGGCAACCCCAAGTAGGGCTCCCAGTCCGGCAGCACGGTTCCCAGGGCCGCCAACGCCCATTGCCAGCCCCGGGGGGCGCAAGCCGGGCGGCGCAGCTTCATCCCTGTGTCCTCCAGCATGTGATCGCGCTTGCGGGCGTTGCAGCGCCGGCACGCCGCCACCACGTTGTCCCAGGCATGCCTGCCCCCCTTCGAACGGGGCACGATGTGGTCGATGTTCTCCGCTTGAGCGCCGCAGTACTGGCAGCGGTGGCCGTCACGGGCGAACACCGCACGCCTGTTGAGCGCCACGTGGGCCTGGTGAGGCACCCGGACGTAATAGGCGAGGCGGACCACCGAGGGCTCGGCCAGGCTGACCCGGGCAGAATGGAACACCCGGCCGGTACCCGACAACAGCTCGGCTTTCGCCTGGAGCACGAGCAGCAACGCCCGCCTGGTGGGCACGACGCAGAGCGGCTCGTAGGTTGCATTGAGGACGAGCGCCCGCGACATGCTCCCGCCTCTACCTACGTATCAGGTGTCCCGAGAAAGGGCCGGTGGTGGGCACACATCGAACTTAGCGCGCCATTGCCCGCATCCTCCGGCACCATTCCAAGTAGCCCACCATCTCGGCCGGGGTGACCCTGGCCTCCGTCTTGCCGTACATCGCCTCCGCCCGGAACGAAAGGTACCTCTCGTCAGCCCTGGGCAGCGGCGGCCAGCGTCCCCACCACCGGGGCGGGGCCAGCGTCGCCAGCTGCCTCGCTGCGGTCGCCCAAAGGTCGGGGCGGCGGGACAGCGCCGCCACTGTGACCCAGCTCACGGGTGGCCCACCGGTCGTCACGGCGTGCCCGCGGCTGGGTTCCAGCTGGCGCACCGCCTACTGCGCCTCTTGCTGAGGGGCGCTGAAACCGAACGCGGGTGGCTGTGGCGGAGCGGCGACGTACAAGTGCGCAGACCAGTCGTCTTCTTCCTTGCCATTGACCCGCGCCTGCCAGCGGTAGCTGCCGGGCGCCAGGGGCAGGCCGGTAGGCAGCTCCATCATCGCCGTGGCGCGGCCGGGGAAGCCGGTCGGCAACCCTGGAGGGCTCGGCACCATGATCGCCTGCTCGAGGCGCACGGCTTGCTGGCCCGGAGGGCCAGGTATCCCGACTACGTTGCCATCCTCGGTGAGGAGCTCGATCTGGAGCAGGAGGGCCCGGTTGCACATGGCCAGTTCCGCCTCAATGAAGACCACGACCACCTGTGGGCCCGTCACCAGCGGGGCGATCCCGGGCGGGGCGCCAGGACCGTGGAGGCGCCGGAGCTGGGTGACGGCCCAACCCACGTTGAGCAAGCTGAGCGTGCCGTTGTGCGGGTTTTGGGTGCCCCGGTCCGCCAACAGCACGTAGAGTTTCACACCCGTCACCGTAGCGGGCTGCTCCCCGCCCGCCCGGCGGCGCCGGCCTGCTCTCGCCTGCGCTCCAGGGCGCACGGGGCCGACGGTGCCCCGGCGCGCCGTCGATGGCTACGGGACGGCCAGGAAGGTAGCGCTAGACGGCGTCGTCTTCTTCACCGCGTGACGAGGTCCCGCCCCAGCTCGTCCACCAGCGGGCGCCTGGCGGGCGCCCCGGGCTCCGTTGCCCCGGCGGCGGGGCCTCCCCCGAGGGGGCCGGTGCCGCCGGGTGGCCCCATCTTTCCTGGGCGAGCCTACGCAGGCTCTGCACCAGGGTGACCGCCGCGCCCAGCATGACCAGGAACCCGAGCAAGCCGACCAACCACGACGAGGAGAACGAGGCAAGCAGGGCGACGAGGCCAATGGCAAAGGCGACTGCCGCCCGCTTGGCATTGCGCGTGGCCTCCCTCGGGTCCATCGGGATGCTCAGTGGCCGCGCCAGCCCCCGCCCGCTATGGAACTGCCGCTCGATCTGGCGGAGCACCCGCTGTTCGTGTTCTGAGAGTGGCACCTTCTATAGACCTCCGTGCCAGCTGTCAGTGCTAACCGGTCCCAACCTTGCCCAACTGTCTGGCTCGCCCGGCGCACGAGGCGTCTGTCCCAACGCTACACCCCTTCCGGGCGTTTTCCGCCTCGCCATCGAGCTTCGCCCGCCCCCGGGGCCCCGTCACGGCACCCGTTCAGCTCGGCTTCAAAGCCGCCAGCGCGTAGACCGTCGTCGTCGACCCCAGCCACCCTGGCCACATGACCGGTGTGTAGTGGTCGTGGTTGCCGGCGCTGCTCGGGAAGTCGCGCCAGCGTTGCGTGTTGGCCTGGAACCAGGCGCCCGTGTACCACAACGGCACCTCTGGGAGCTGCTCGAGGAAGTCCCGCTCCAAGTTGGAGTAGATGGCGTCCAGAGAGTGGGCGTGGGTGACGGGGGTGGCCCCCGCCTCGCGCACGAGGTCCCAGGCCGCCGGTGACGAGAAGCGCTCGGTATTGACCCCCGCGCCTTGCCACGTCTTCACGGGCAACTGGTAGACCTTGTCGAAATAGCTCCAGGGAGTCGAGGCGAGGCCCGCGCCGACGTTTATCACCATGTCGTAACTGCCGTCAGCGATTGCGGCGTCGCGGGTGGCAGGCGGCACTTCGTGGGGGGACACGTGGATGCCCACGGCCCCCAGCTGCTTGCAGATCATGGAGGCCGCGTTGGCGAGGTCGCTCAGGCCCGATCGTACCGTGAGGACCAGGTGCTTGCCCTTGTAGCCTGATAGTTCGAGGTACCGGCGGGCAGTAGCCAGGGAGTGGGAAAAGCCGTACTTCTTCACGACTTCACCGTCGACGAACGACCTCAGCTCGGGCAGCAAGCCGGTCGGGTCGGCTACCTGCACGGTCCCGGTGTAAACCTTCCTCGCCACCGCGGCGGGGTCGAGCGCGTAGGCTACCGCCCGGCGGAAGTCCACCGTGCCCATCGGGGGCCGGGCCGCGTTCATCTGCAACCAGGCGGTATTGGCCGCCAACATGTACGGCGTGCCCGAATAGTACGTCTTGATGCCGTACCCGTTCGCCTTGCTGTCTACTACGTTGGGTATCCCGCGCAACAACTGGTTGCTCCAGTCGACGCGGTCGGCCAACAGCTGGGAAAGCGCTTTGCCGCTGGAACCCCTTACCAGGTCGCAGAGGTACTGGAAACTGAACGACAGTTTTAGTTGCGCGCCGCCCCACCAGTGCGGGTTGTCGAGGTAGCAGGCCTGCTTGGCCGTGGTCGCCGCCAACAACATGGGGCCGGTGGACACGGGCGAGGTGTTGGGGGACGCGACGGCCCCTCCAGGCGACATCGAAGACCACACGGCCTCGGGCAGCACAGGGGCATGCCACAAGTACTCTTCCCACTCGGCGTAACTGACGCTCTTGGCGAAATGTACCGTGACCGTGCCCCCACGGGCGCTCACGCCTTCTACAGCGCCGGCTTCGGAATGGTACGGGTCGGCAGGGTCCGTGGCGGCCAGTTCGATCGAATAGGCGACGTCGCGGCTGGTGAGGGAACCGGCGAGCGCCCCGCTCGGGCTCTTCACCCAATCGACCCCGCTCCGCACGCTCAGCCGGTAGCTTAGCGGGCCGACCCAAGACCCCGCCACGGCCAACCACGGCATGAGCTTCGCCCTCACCGGGTCGTAGAGGAACAGCGGCTCGTAGAGGAGCCCAAGGGTGCCCGTATAGGCGCGGGGGCTCAGGGGGTTGAAGTTGCTGGGCGGGGAGGCCGACGTCCCGCTCGTGTAGAGGGTCCGTCCTCGTGGCAGGGCGCCCGTGCCGGCACTGGCGCCCTGGGCTACGACGGTCGCCGGCGCCAAGGCGGCGGGCACGAAGGCGGCCAGCGCGAAGCTCAGCACCGTTGCGCACCAGCGGAGAGAGCGGGGCCCGCTTGTCACAACCCTGGAAACTACAACGATCGCGCTCTGGCCGCGCCGGGAGGGGAGGGCCACGGAAGCGTTGCGGGGAGCTGCGCAAGGAGTTAGCCGCCGGGGCCTGGGCGGCGCCCGGCACTCCCTAGGAGAGCGCCGGGCGGCACAGCCGTAACATGGAACGTCGGCTGGCTACCTCTTGTCTTTAGCGTTTCCCCTCTCGGCGGCCCTCTTGGGCCCCGCTGGGCGCCCCCCACGCCGGGATCACTGCCCCTTGGCCGAACCGGGCCCGGACAGCGTCCACCGCCTCGCTCGCCCGGTCCCAGGCCCGGCCCGGGCCCACTTCGGTACGGGGCTGCCCGCCGCCCTGCCCAACCGGGACGGCCCCGGCCAGGTCCAGCCGGAGCTGCTGACCGGGCGACGAACCCACGGGCAGGAGCCCCGAGGCGCTGATCCCGAGGAGACGGACGCCGTCGCGCAGCTCGAGCGTGGCCAGCAGGGCCCGGGCCGCCTTCCAGAAGCTGGGCCCGGTGGCCTGGGGCCTCGTGAACGTACGGCTCCGGGTCAAAGTGGTGAAGTCCCCGTAGCGCAGCTTCAAGGTGACCGTGCGGGCCACCATGCCCTGCCCCCGCACCCGGCCCGCAACCGCGTCGGCCATGAGCAGCAACCGCCGCTCGAGCTCGCCGCGGTCGGAGATGTCCTCTGGGTAGGTC
>JBOGGK010000243.1:0-6249 GCA_050744045.1 Acidimicrobiales bacterium
GACCTCACCGTACGGACCGCTCACCCGTGGGAGGGGACAACAGATATAGAGGTAGCACGATGCAGCTCGCGTGAGCATTGGGAATTATCGCTGCGCTCCCCCGAGTGGGCGCTCGAGAAGGCCACGAGGGTGATGGTAAATGCGGCTCCCGTCGAGGCGTCTTGGGAAGGCTCGTACCTCAGGGTTGCCAGGCGCTGGAGCGCCGGCGACCACCTCCAAGTGTCGTGCTCCATGCCGGTCCGGGTATTGAGGCCGCACTGGAGGGTCGATTCCGTCCGGGGCTGCGTCGCCGTGCAACGAGGCCCGCTGGTTTACTGTGTCGAGGCGGACGACCTGGACGAAGGTGTAGCCGTCGAAGACGTTGTGATGGACGCGGCCCGCCCGCTCGAACCGACTACCGTCGTGCCTGCCGACCTCCAGGGCTATGTGAAGGTGGCCGTCGTGGCTTCGGGTGAAGGTGCTGATGGCTCGGCCGCCCAACTCTATAACGAGGACGGCACAAGGAAGTGGAAGGCCGAGCCGCTGGCCCTGACCTTCGTGCCGTACTTCGCCCGCGGCAACCGGGCCCGCGACGCAATGCGGGTATGGGCCCCAGTTCACCCAGGTCAGGGTGAAGTGCCAAAGCCCGAGCGCGTTTGAGAGTGAGGCAAGCGAAATGGCAACCTTTGTTGGCGCCAAGTCCGGCGTCACCGTTTATGAGGGCCAAGAGGTCCTCCAGATCGAGGCGTGGGGGGAAAGCGGCGCACGGGTGCGCTCCACGCTAGGGCCCTGCGTGACCGAGACACCCGGCAGCGCCTTGGGGGAGGTAGGAGCCGCCAATGCGAGCGTCGAGATCTCCGGTGATCGAGCGCGGGTGCACAATGGCAAGCTCGTGGTCGAGGTGCTGGACCGAAGCGCAGGAGCGTTCCCCTTCCCGCCCTTGGTGCGCTTCTTCGGTCGGGATGGCGCCAGGGAGCTATTTGGCGAGCGCCCCTCGCATTTCTCCTCGCCTCCCCACCGGCGCTATACCAGCAGCAGCAGCGGTCGTCACCGCTGCGAGGTCACATTCGACGCCTTCCCAGACGAACGCATCTACGGGCTCGGCCAGCACCAGCACGGCCTGCTGGACCAAAAGGGGACCGTGATCGACCTGGTCCAACGCAATACCGAGGTTTGCGTGCCTTTCGCTCTTTCCAGTCGCGGCTATGGGTTCTTGTGGAACATGCCGGGCGTAGGCCGCGTCGAGCTCGCCGCCAACCGCACAAGGTGGGTGGCAGATGGAGCCCGCCAGCTCGACTATTGGGTGACAACTGGCGCTACGCCCGCCGAGATCGTCAGCCGCTACTCGACCGTGACCGGGCTGCCCCCCATGATGCCTGCCTGGGCGAGCGGTTTCTGGCAGTCAAAGCTGCGCTACCGGACGCAGGACGAGCTGCTCGAGGTGGCCCGTGAGCACAAGCGCCGGGACCTCCCGCTCTCTGTCATCGTGATCGACTACTTCCACTGGAGCCGCCAAGGTGAGTGGAAGTTCGACCCGGCCGAGTGGCCGGACCCCCAAGCCATGGTCGATGAGCTGAGGGCCTTGGGCGTCGAGGTGGTGGTGTCCATCTGGCCGACGGTCAACCCGGCCAGCGAGAACTACGCCGAGATGGACGAGCGGGGCTTGCTCGTGGGCAATGTGCGAGGCTTGCCACTCCACCTCCCGTTTTGGGACAAGGGCTACGCCGGCCAGACCTTCGTGCGTTACTACGACCCCACCAACCCCGCCGCGCGCCGTTACGTATGGCAGAAGGTCACCGAGGGTTACCGCCGCTACGGGATCCGGGCGTTCTGGCTCGACGCGTGCGAACCCGAGATGCGCCCCGAGGACCCCGAGAGCGCCTTGTACTATATGGGCCCGGGCAGCGAAGTACAAAACATCTACCCCAGGGAGCATGCTCGCGGATTTTACGAGGCGCTCTTGGGCGAAGGCGAGAAGCACCCGCTGCTGCTCTGCCGGTCTGCCTGGGCAGGCAGCCAGCGGTATGGGGCGGCCGTGTGGTCAGGCGACATCGACTCCACTTTCGAGGCACTTGCGGCCCAGGTCCCCGCCGGTTTGAACATCGGCATCTCGGGTATCCCCTGGTGGACAACGGACATCGGTGGGTTCAAGGGGGGCGACCCGGGCTCGGCCTACTTCAGGGAGCTGGTCGTACGCTGGTTCCAGTTCGGCGTGTTCTGCCCGCTGTTCAGGCTGCACGGGGTACGCGAGCCTGGCCCCCTCGTTGGCTCGGGCCAGACGGGCGGCCCGAACGAGGCCTGGTCCTTCGGCGACGAGGCGTACGGAATAATCCGTGAGCAACTAGCCTTGCGTGAGCGGTTACGCCCCTACGTCATGGCCCAGATGGCAACAGCCAGCGCCACCGGGCTCCCCCCCATGCGGGCGCTCTTCCTGGAGTTCCCAGACGAGGCACCGGCCTGGGAAATATCCGACGAGTACATGTTCGGCCCCGACGTGCTGGTCGCCCCTGTCACTTCTCGGGGTGCGAGGGAGCGTGACGTCTACCTACCCGAGGGGGCGGCGTGGGTCGACGCCTGGACCGGCAAGCCGGTAAGCAACAACGGCTGGGCCACGGCTGAGGCGCCCCTCGACCGCGTGCCCGTCTACCTCCGGCAGGGGGGTGCCTTGCAAACCCTGTCCCGGCCGTAGATAGTTAGGAGAGAGGATGATCGGCACCTCGGCGCCCGGCATCGGAGGGACCCAATTGGCTTGGCCAGTATGACAGCGGGCGCCAGTGCGGGCCCGAGCTCAATGATTACGCGCGAAAGTGATGCGCTGGTGCAAGCTACGCCTACCAGGAGGCGGCAGCGGCTCACGGCCTGGCGGCGCAGGCAGGTCGCGGGATGGCTTTTCCTCGCGCCCGCCGTGTTGTACGTGCTCTTCGCTTTCGCCTTGCCCATCGTCTACAACGTCATGTTGAGCTTCGAGCAAAGCTCGCCCGAGACCATAGCCAATTTCACCGCCCCGTTTGCCGGGCTCGCCAATTACCACTTCATCCTCTCTGACCCCACGACCCAGACCGCCATCATCCATACCTTTGAGTTTACCGCGGGGTCGCTCCTCGGCCAGTTCATAATCGGGCTCGCACTTGCACTGCTTTTCAACCTCCGCTTCCCGGGAAGGACATTTGCGCGTTCGCTGATCATCGTCCCTTGGCTTGTCCCGCTCATCGTGACCGGGGTCATCTTCAAGTTCCTCTTCCAACTGGAAGGTGGAGCGGTCAATCAGCTCCTTCTCGACATCGGCTTAGCCCAGCACCCAATCGACTGGTTGGACACGCCCCACCTCGGGTTGCTTACGATCATTATCGCCAACATTTGGCTCGGGGTGCCGTTCTTCTTCCTGCTGCTCTACAGCGCCCTTCAAGACGTGCCAGTGGAGGTCAAAGAAGCGGCACTTATGGACGGCGCCGGGCCCTGGCAAAGGCTCCGCTTGGTGACAGTGCCCATCATCCTGCCCGTGATCGAAATCACGGTGCTTTTGGGGTTCGTCTTCACCGTAAAAGTTTTTGACCTCGTGATCGGCCTCACTGACGGGGGCCCCGCCAACGCGACCCAGCTCATCACAACGTGGTCCTACAACCTCTCGTTCGAACAGTTCTCATTCAGCCAAGGCGCCGCGCTCAACAACGTCCTCTTGGTGCTCGCCCTGATCTGTGCCCCGATATACCTGTGGCTTAGCCGGGCCTCCTTGAGGCGCAGCGCGGGACCGGCGAGATGACACGCCTCCAGAGGTCGCGAGCTCTCCGGCTGTTGTGCACCCTCGGGGCCCTGGCATCCCTCGTGGTTGTCCTGTTCCCCCTGTACGCCGTGGTCGTAGGCTCCTTCGAGAGCACCTTCAACCTCCTCGGCAATACCTACCACTGGCTACCGGCGTCCCCGACCCTGGACAACTACCGTACGGTATTGCACACCCAGTCCGGCCACGTGTTGACCAGCCTCATCGTTGGCGTGGGTACTGCCGCGCTGGCCTTGGTCGTAGCGGTGCCGGCTGCGTATGCGCTAGCAAAGTACCGCCTGCGGGCGACGGTTTTCCTAGTCAGCGCGCTTCTCGTCGCCCAGATCGTCCCGTCCATCGTGATAGCTACTTCGCTGTACATCGTCTTCCACTGGATCCACCTCCTGAACTCGTACCCGGGCCTCATCCTCGCCGACGGCACCTACGCCATCCCCTTTGCCATCCTCGTGTTGCGCGCCTTCCTTTTTGGCCTGCCCAACGAGGTAATGCAGGCAGCGAGAGTCGACGGTGCGTCTGAGTGGCAGACGTTCCTCCGCATCGTGGTGCCGCTGGCGCGCTCCGCCGTGATAACCGTCATGGTCTTCGGGTTTTTGAACGGCTGGGGAGACTTTATATTCGCCCTGACCGTCCTCAACGGCACTACGGTAGAGCCGATCACGCTGGGTATCTACACGTACCTGGGCAACTACGCTCAGGACTGGGGCGCGGTGATGGCCTCAGTCGTGTTCGCCATAGTGCCGGCTGCGGTAATGCTGGTTGTGGCACAACGCTATGTCGCAAGCGGTCTCACCGCTGGGTCCGTGGTCGGTTGATGGTGGGCCGGGGGCCATGGTGTTATCGGGGCTAGGTGAGCACCGGATGTCATTCAGGGGGTTGACACTATAAAAAGGGGGTGTTAGACGCAAAAACAGGATAAAGGTGCCCGTCACTGGAGGCATTGTGAAGCGTAAACCATTGGTACATTGTTTCCCCGCTATCAGGGACAAAAGGAGAGAACCATCGTGAACCTACTAAAGAATAGGCGGCACCGTGGGCTCGCAGCCTTCGCTGCCACAACGTTTGCTGTCGTGGGGTTGTCGCAGGTGACCGCGTCTGCGGCGACTTCAATGACCCTCACTGAAGTTGACTACTTTTCCACGGTTGGCCAGCTCAAGGCCATAAGCGCCTACGTCAAGCAGTTCGAGGCCGCTCACTCCGGTGTTAAGGTAGTTGTTTCACACTCGCCGTTTGCCAGCTTCGATACAAAACTCCTCACGGATGCATCAGGCCACGACCTGCCGAACATAGTTATGTCCGACAACCCGTTCGTGCCAGACATGATCGCGACGGGCGAGATACTGCCTCTGAGCGGTTTCAGGGGCTTCAGCCCCAAGGGTTATTATAAGGGTATAATAGATGAAGGCCTGTTCAATGGTAAGTACTATGCCTTGCCGGTAGCAGGGTCCAACTCGATCGCCTTGTTCTACAACATCCCCATGCTGAAGGCCGCGCATGTGAGCCCGCCGAAGACCTGGGCACAGCTGGTGTCGGCGGCGAAGAAGCTGACGACCAAGAAAACCTTCGGGATCGCGTTGACGGGTGAACCCGCAGAGGACACCACCTGGCAATGGGAGCCCTTCCTCTGGAGCAACGGGGGTTCTTTGGCCGACGTCTCGGCCAAGCCGGCCATGCAGGCGCTCAACCTGTGGACGGAGCTCGTAAAAGACGGTTCTGCGTCAAAGGAATGCCTCAACTGGAGCCAAACCCCTGACGCCATGGAACAGTTCGTCCACGGGGATGCCGCCATGGAGGTCAACGGCCCATGGAACTTCTCAATACTGAACGCCGCGGGGTGGACCTACGGTAAGCAGTTTGGGATCGTCCCTATTCCGGTGCGTGTGCCGGGCCAGAAGGTTATCGCGCCGCTGGGCGGCGAGGACTTTATGGTGAGCGACAGTGGTACCAAGGCTCAGCAGGAGATGGCCTTCCGGTTCGTAGAGGGCTTGCAAAAGCCGTCGCAGGAGTTGTACATGGCGAAGGTGTTCGGGTACATGCCGCCCAAACCGGCCGTCGCCAAAAGCTTCGTAAAGACTGCTGGTCCTGAGTGGAAGGTGTTGGCCGACGAAACCCTGAACGCCATCCCGCGTGCGAACGTGCTGGGTGTGAAGTACGCCAAGATGTCTGAAGCAGTCTGGACGGCCATAGACGCCGCTATTTCAGGTTCTCAGACGGTGAAGTCGGCGTTGGACACTGCACAGAGCAAGATCCACACCATCCTGAAGGGCTAGTTGGGTGGGCGCCGGCGCGCGGGGGTGACCTCCTGGGTCTCCCAAGCGGCCGGTAGCCCGGTCGGTGGGGGCCGGAGCGGCACGAGGTTGGTGCTTGCTCCGGCCCCTCCGGCTGTTCACCCTGACAACTGCACCACAGGGGGCCAGATGAGAAGCGGTCCATCCTTCCAGGAGGCACGGCTACCGAGCAACTGGAGCAGGCCCTCCTAGCCGAACGGGCGGGCT
>JBOGGK010000244.1:0-5821 GCA_050744045.1 Acidimicrobiales bacterium
GGCTTGGCCCGGTCCAAGGTGAGCGGCAGCAGGCGCTTGCCTTCTCCTCCCGCCAGCACGATCGACAGCGCCCGGGGCACGGCACCACCGTAGCTGAGCCGGCGCGCCCGGGCGTCGCCCGGGGGCAGGTCAGGGCTCGGTCTGGAGCGGCCCGAAGTTGGCGCGTTGGCCCTCGGGCACGAAGAGCGGGTGCGCCCGGAGCGACTCGTACTCGAGCTCCAGGTAGGGCACCCGCTTTCCATGGGCGTCCCAGTACGTGTACTTCAGCGCCGCCGGGTCGCCCTCGGTGAGGCCGAACTTGCCGAGCTCGGTCTTGTTGCCGCCTAGGTCCTCTGCCCAGCGGATGCGGCGCTCGCTGGCGTGGATGCGCTCCAGGTCCCGGCGCATGAGCACCACGAAGATCCCCGGCGGGGGGTCGTCCACCACGTCTTTCAACATGTGCGGGGCTTGGACCACGACCCTGTCGCGGCGGAGGACCTCCCGGAACAGCCCGGAGTCCTTGATCAGGAACTCGGTCTCGTCGATGAAGCCGTGGCCGGTGTCGGCGGCGATCATCCGGGCCGCGATCCGGGTGCCGGAGCGTTGCGGGCCGGTGACGACGATCTTGGGGTGGGCCGCCAGGTGCTCGAACATCGACCGCTCAACGCGCTCAACGGGCAGGATAGCCCGCAGCGGCTTGGCTAGCCCTCGTGGTGGTACTCGCCGAACCCCGCCTCCCGGTCGGGCCCGGGACCGCCGTCAACCTGCTCGCCCCCGTCAACCTGCTCGCCCCCGTCGGCGTGCCGAGCCACCGGCTCGACCACGTGGCCGGGGCCGAGGCGCACCGCCTCCTCGGCGCCCGTCTCGGGCCGGGGGCCGCCCACCCTTTCCAGGAGCGCCACCTCGGCACCCACCTCGGCGGCGTGGCCGTCGTGGGCGGCACCCAGGGTGTGGAAGGCGCCGCGGGCGTCGCGCACGATGATGCCGCCGACCGGGTGCTGGATGGGGTGGTAGCCGCTCCGCTGCAACAGCAGGCACGCCCGGTAGGTCACGAGGCCGGCGACGATTGGGCTGACGAACGAACCGTACTGGAGGAGCTCGATCACCAGTTCGAACGACATGTGGAGGGCGTTGCCGATGACGTCGCTGGCGCTGGCCACGGTGAGGTCGGAGAAGAAAAACAGTGCGCCCACGCCGATAGCGGTCCGCAGCGGCTTGTCCCGGGGCCGGTCCAAGAGGTTGTGCTCATCGTCGTCGGCGAAGAGTTTCTTGTCCAGGAAGGGCCAGGCATAGATGACCGCGAAAGCGATCGACGGCAGGAGGATGCCCGGGAAGAACGGGTTGGGGATCTCGTGGCCGAGGCTGCGGAACTCCCAGTGCGGCCAGAGCCGGAGGGCGCCGTCCAACCAGCCCACGTACCAGTCAGGTTGGGTGCCAAAGCTGGCCCGCGCCGGCTGGTAGGGGCCGTAGACCCAGATGGCGTTTATCTGCACGAAACCGCCCAAGCCGAGGATCACGGCACCGCAGAAAGCGAACAGGGCGGTTGTCTTGATGGCGAAAAGCGGCCACAGGCGGCTGCCCACGATGTTGTGCTCGGTCTTGCCCGGGCCGGGGAAGTCGGTGTGCTTCTGGTGCCAGAGGACGGCTAGGTGGCCCCCGAGCAGCCCGGCCAGCAGGAGCGGGAAGATGAACTCATGGATGACGAAAAGCCTCTCGAAGAACGCCCCGGTGCCGGGGAACGCCCCTCCCCAGATGGTGAAGGCGAGCCACGTGCCGATGACGGGGATCGCCTGGATGATGGAGAACACGACCCGCAGGCCGGACCCCGACAGCAGGTCGTCGGGGAGGGAATAGCCCGAGAAGCCCTCGAGCATCGAAATGACGAGCAGGGTCACGCCTATCGTCCAGTTGATCTCGCGCGGGCGGCGGAACGCCCCGGTGAAGAAGATGCGGCCCATGTGGAACACGATCGAGGCGAGGAAGATGTCCGCCGCCCAGTGGTGGGCCTGGCGCATCACGAGCCCGGCTCGGACACTGAAGGACAGGTTTATGACCGACTTGTAGGCCTCGCTCATGGACTGGCCGTCGAGCGGCTTGTACGGGCCGTGGTAGATAACGACCTGGCTGGAGGGCACATAGAACAGCGCCAGGTAGATGCCGGTGACCACCAGGATGATGAAGCTGTACATGGCGATCTCGCCGACCATGAACGACCAATGGTCGGGGAAGATCTTGTCCATGGCCGAGCGGAGCCATTTCGACGAGCCGAAGCGGTCGTCAACGAAGTCGAGCGCCTTTTCTTCGAGCTGCGCCCGCTTGCGAGCGGCCGACCGCTCCGCCACCGTGCTCACGGCCGCACCGACCTTCGGGTTGCCCGGGCCCTTCCGACCGGGTGCCGACGCGCCATCAGTCGCCCCCCCTGTTCCAGAAACCCGGGCCTACCGGCTCGATGAAGTCGCTCACGGCGATCAGGTAACCATCGGGGCGCACGCCGAGGGGAAGCTGCGGCAGCGGGCGCGGCGCCGGCCCGAAGACCGGCTTGCAGTCCTGGAGGACGTTGAACGTGGACTGGTGGCACGGGCAGATGAGCTGCATGGACAGCACGTTGAACAGGCTCACCGCGCAGCCGGCGTGGGTGCAAATCTTGGAGAAGCAGACGAGGCCGTTGACCCCGGAGAGGACCTCGAAGCCGGCCTGGCCCCGGCGGGCCGCGATGTGGTCGGGGCCGACGTTGAGCAGCACGGCCGGCGAGCTGGCGCTGTCTATGTAGCCCTCGGGGAACACGGAAAGGATCCCGTCCACCATCACGTCGTCGACCTTGAGGGGCCGGCCGTCCTCGGTGACCAGGCGGGCCCCCTTGTACCACTTGGTGTGGTAGAGCGCATGGTCGGGCCGCTTGCCGAGAGACGCCAGCGGCCAGAGGAGGGCGATGCCGAATATGCCGCCCACGGGCACGAGCACCTTCTTGGCCAGGAAGCCCCGGCGCGCCATGACAGCGCCGGTCCCCCGCGACAGCGACTCGGCCGCGGCCGCCCTCTCTTCGGCGTCCGAGGCGTGCCCGCCCCGGCTCCCGGTCACGTGGTGGCCGGGCAGCAGGTAGCGCGCCCACAGCACCAGCCCGATGCCCAGGCACACGAGGGCAGCGGCCAGCAGGCCTCCCTCTAGCTGGGCCTGGCCACCGGTCCAGTAGACGACCATGAGGCCGATGCCGCACAGCGCGGTCACGCCCCACAAAGCGGCGATCCCGTACTCGAGGCGGCGCGCCTTCCACGGGTCATCGCGCAGCGGGTACCAGGTGTCGTCCTGGTCGGGAGGGACGTCGTCCGGCCAGGGGGTGCCGGCTCCCGCTCCCTCTTCGGGGCCGTGGGTCCCGGTGACCACGTTGGAGTACCTGGGGTACCTGGTTTCTGTCACTGGCCCCGGCTGCCGATCAGGCGAGCGGCCAGCAGGAGGAAACCCAGGCCGAAGATGATGGCCACGAAACCTTCGGGCACCGGGCCGATGTGGGCGATCCCGAGCCCGCCCGGGTCGGGAGTGGTCCCGAGGTACTTTACGTAATCGGCGATGGAATCCACCTGCTGCTGGGTGAGCTGGCCGGGCCCGAAGTTGGGCATGGGGCGGGGCCCCACCCGGATGGCCTCGGCGACCTGGGTCTTGGTCGCCCCCCGCAGGTCCGGCACGAGGTAGCCGTGGCTCAACAGGCCGCCGGAGCCCGAGGAGTCGTGGCACTGGGCGCAGTTCATAGCGAACAGCTGGTCACCTTCGGGCACGGTGGGGCAGCTGGCAGTCTGCTTGGCGCAGGCCGCCTTGACGATGGGGATGCCAGGCCCGGGCGTGCCGTGGGCCATGTCTATAGCGTTGATGTAGGCGACGATCTGGGAGATCTGCTTGGGGTTGAAATACGGCGGGTGTGGCTCGGGCTCCTCAGTGGGGGCATTGAGGGGCATGCGCCCGGTCGAGAGGAAGAAGTCGACCGCCGCCGGCCCCACGTTGAGCAACTGGGGCCCCTTGGACCCGACGGCCCCGACGCCGTGGCAGGCCTCGCAATGCTCGTTGTAGAGGAATTTCCCTTCCGCGATCGCTGCGGGGTCGGTGCTCACCGGCACGGTGCCGGGAGTCTGGCCCCCGGCTGGCTTGGAGGCCGGGGCCTTGCCGGGCGTGCCCCCTGGGTCGGCGCTGCCCTGGGCGGCGCTGTGAGCCGCGGCGGTGCTGGGGGAGGTGGTGCTCTGGGCGGTGGTGCTCTGGGCGGCGGCGCTGTGGACGGAGGTGCTCTGGGCGGCGCTCTGGCCCACGTTGGCCTGGGCCGGGGCGGTCCAGGACACCACCGCGAAAACGATCGCCGCCACACCGACCAAGGCGGCGGGCCCGCCCAGGGCCGGACGTGCCCAGCGCCTACGGGCCCGCCGGCCGGCGCTGACCGCGGCCGTCTCCCCCGGGCCGCCGGGCGCGTCGCTTAGGCCGCCAGAGGGTACGCCCGTCCCCATGCCTGCAGGTTCGGCCCCGGGGGGAAGCTCGGGCATCATTTGGTTGTGGGCAGGAGGAAGATCATTGCGTACAACCCGATCCACACGACGTCTACGAAGTGCCAATAGTACGACAGCATCTCGACGTGGGGGGCGCTCCGGTGGCCACCGAAGCGGATCCGGGGGTTGAGCGAGCGCATGAACATGAAGATCATTGCGAACAGGCCGCCCAGGACGTGTAGGAAGTGGATACCGGTCAACAGGTAGAACGCCCCACTGTAGGCGCTCTGGCTGAAGGCGAAGTTGCGGGTCATGTAGTCGACGATCTGCATACCCTCGAAGATCGACCCGAGCGCCCAGGTGAGAGCCAGCCAGACCCGGAACCCGGCCAGGTTGCGGCGGTGGACCTCCCTCACCGCCACCTGCATGGTCCCCGAGGAGACGATCAGGACGATGGTCGCCACGCCCACTGTGGGGATGTCGACGGTGTCGTGGAAGGGGGGCCATATGGGGGTAGCCGCCCGCAGCGTGAGGTAGGCAGCGAACAGGCCGCTGAAGAACATCAGCTCCGACGCCAGCCACACGATGGTGCCGACGTTGACCAGCGCGGGCCGGAACTCCCCAGGGGCCAACGGCTTGACTGGATGAGCGGGAGGGACAGTCGTCGTGCTTGCCGCAGTCATGTCTCTTAACTTTCTACACAACGCGACGTGCTCTGGCCCAATCAGCCCCCGCCCTGACCGCTCGGTCCGAGCCCCGGCGCAGCCCCGAGGTGGGACGCCCGCCGGCCCCGCCCCGGCCTAACCAGGCCCGACCGGCGAAGTGCTTGCCACTAGTACGCTTGGCCCCCGTGGGGACCGTGCCCGGCTTGAGCGCCCTCGGCGCCAGCAGCGAATACCGCTACGACGACCCCGACCCCGCCGTCCTGGAGCCCTTCGACAACCCTCACCCGGCGTCGACCTGGGCCGTCTCGCTGCTGTGCAGCGAGTTCACCTGCCTCTGCCCGGTCACCGGCCAGCCCGACTACGCCAGCTTGCGTATCGACTACGTGCCCGCCGGCCGCTGCGTCGAGAGCAAGAGCCTCAAGCTCTACCTGATGCGCTCCCGCAACCAGGGCACTTTCCACGAGGACTGCGTCAACCGGGTCGCCGACGACCTCTGCTCCACTATCTCCCCGCGCTACCTCCGCGTGTACGGGGACTTCAACCCCCGCGGCGGCATAGCCATCAAGCCCCTGGCGGTGCGGGCCGCGCCCGACCTGGACGACGGCGAGGAGCGCCGCTGCCTGGCGCTGCTCGCCCAAGTCTCCCAAGCCCTCTACCTGCGGGCCGATGGCGCCGCCGGGCTGGGCGGGCCCTGAAGCGGCACCGGTCAGGCGG
>JBOGGK010000245.1:0-3074 GCA_050744045.1 Acidimicrobiales bacterium
TGGTCGTCGTGACCGGTACGGCGGTCCGGTCGTCCGCCGACGAGCCGAGCGGGGGGCACTTCGGGGTCAAATACCGCACCCCTTTCCTCTGCGACTTGTCGGCGCGCGACTTCGTGGTTCTCAGCCGGGCGGGTTGGTACCCGCTGGATCTGGTGGCAGGGGTGTCGTACGTCCATGCCCCCAGGCGCAACCTGCGCACGTCGATCGGCCAGTCCGTGCAAAACGTCGAACTGGCCAATTACACCGAGACCCTCTACGCCGCCCGTGAGGCAGCGATGGGCGAGCTGCAGAGCCACCTGAACGCGGCCGGCGGGACCGGCCTGGTGGACGCAAAGATCGTCGACCGACCCGTGCATTTCGCCCGTCATGTCGTCGAGTTCATGGTCTACGGCACTGCGGTCAAGATGCTGGCCCAGGCGCACACGCACCCGGACCTGTCGGTGGTCCTGCCCCTCGACGACGAGGTGCGCACCTTCGAGGCCACTTCCCTGGACTGAACGCCACATCCAACGCATGCTGGCGCCCGTCCGGGCTCAGACGGTTGGGCGGTGAACCGCGGGCTGTCTCACCCGGGCACCCGCACTTTGGACGTTGGCCGCCAGCGGCGCCGCTCGCAAAGGGCGAACAGCCGGAAAACTACGAAGAAATGGCCATAAGGCCGGGGCCCAAAGCCGGGAACCCGTCAGGGCGAGGCGAAATGTGACGATCGGGCGAGCGGGGGACGGAAGAGCCGCCTCCCGCAGACGCCATGCCCTTCATGGAAGAAGCCACACCGATCATGGAAGAGAGGACACCGTGAAACTCAACCGAAAGCGCCTGGCGGTGCTGACCGCCGTGGCCGCGCTGGCCGCAGCGGGAGGAGCCGCCTACACGACCAGCAACCTCAACGGCGCGCTCGTCGACGGCTACCAGGTTGCCGGCTACGGCGCGCTTACCGTCAGCGGGGCCACCCTGGTCTCGCTCGACTACACCTTGGACGGCAACGACCCGCCGAGCGTGACCGCACTAACGTTCGTTACGAGCGGCGACACCCACAACGCCGCGGGTTACATCGGTTTCAACGGCACCAGCACCTTAGGCGCCTCGTGCACCGGTACCTACAGCTCCGGTACGAGCACCACGACGTACTCGAGCTGCGCGCTCCCGGGCGCCACGGCTGAACTCGTGACCGCCATAACGAGCACCGACATAGTGGTCGCGCCGACGTCGTAGCCGCCGTCGCCGTGAGGCGGCCCGGGTAAGGAAACCCCTTGCGACTTGCCAGAAACGAGGTGGCGGTGCCCGCTCGGCACCGCCACCTCCCCCCATGGGGAGGCAGAGATGTCCCGACAAAAGCTGTTGGGCGTGGCCGCGACCACCGCCTTGGCGGCTGGCGCAGCGACCGTCGTCGCCCTGGCCACCGGCCTGGCGTCGGCCGTCACCACTCACGGGACGAGCATGCTCCCCAGGTTCCACTCGGGGGACCTGGCGGTGGTGTGGGCCTCGGGGGGCTACCACGTCGGCCAGATCGTGGCTTACTGGAGCCCACTGCTGCACACCACTGTCCTGCACCGCATCGTGGCCGAGCACGGGCACTTGTTCACCTTCAAGGGCGACCACAACAGCTTCGTCGACCCTCAGAGGCTCCCGGCCAGCGCCATCAAGGGGTCGCTGCTGCTGCACGTACCCAAGGCCGGCGCCTGGTTGAGATGGTTGCGCTCGCCCCTCCACCTGGCGCTGGTGGGCGCCGCCTTGCTGTTCGCGTACGCCGCCAGCTCGCCCTCCGCCACGCGACCGGGCCGGCGGGGCCCCAGAGATGAGCCCAGGCGGAGCGAACCCGTGAGGGACTGGTCCAAGCTCCGCGCCAGTGCCGTGCCCTTGGCGCTCGCCCTGGCGTTCGTCGCCATCAGCGCCCTGGCCTGGTCCCGGCCGAGCACCAGGCAGGGCCGGGAAGCGACCTCGTACCGCCAACAGGTCGATTTCTCCTACCGGGCCTCGGTGGCACCCGACCTCGTCTACCCGAAAGGCGCGGTGAGCACCGGCCAACCGATCTTCTTGGACCTGGTGCGAGCTATCGAGGTACGCGCCCATTTCCGCTTCTCGACTGCTGCCCCCCGCTGGCACGCCCAGGGCACGGTGACGGGGACGGTCAGGCTGGTTTATGGGCCGGGCTGGGGCACCGTGCTGGAGAGGCTCCCTCCGGTCAGGTTCGCTTCTGCCCAGACGGCGCTCACCGTGCCCATCGACCTGGCCCACGTCTCGGAGGTCGTGGCCAAGGCCGACAAAGAAACCGGCGTCGAGGCGGCCATGCCGGCCATCGTGGTCTCCCCGGTCGTGACCTTGGCCGGAGATGTCGCCGGCCAGCCCTTCCGGTCTCGGTTCTCGCCTTCCCTGAGCCTGGACATGAACGGCCTCGAGGTCCAACTGGCCGACCAGACCTCCGGCGGGGCCGGGCTCGGTGGAGCAGGCAGCTCTTCGCAGCTCAGCCAGTCCCAGACCGGCTCGGTCTACACCCCGGTCCGCCAAGCAGCGGTCGTCACCCTCCTCGGGCGGTCGTTGCCGGTCGGCACGCTCCGTGACGTCGGAGGGATCGGGCTGGCCGGCTGCCTGGCTGTGGCATTGGCTCTGGCCGGGCTCGATTGGCGCCGCCACGATGGCGGGGCCGCCGAAGTCGAAGCCCGTTACGGGACCGGGGCGGTGACGGTGCTCACGACGCCCGAGGAGAGCGGGCGCCCCGTTATCGACGTAGTGGGTATGCCCGCCCTGGCCAAGGTGGCGGAGGCTTGCGGTGCCATCATCCTCGTCCACTCCCCCGCCGGGGCCACCAGCTATTACGTCGACAGCGGCAAGGCTCTCTACCGTTACCGGCCGGCGCGGCGCTCCGCCCAGGAGCTAGGGCCGCACCTTCACGCGGCCGGCTACGAGCCCCGCCACCGGGCGAACGGGGCACCGAGGCCGGCGGGGGACGAGGGGAGCCGAGAGGACGGCTCCCGCGCCCCCGGCCCGCATGCCCGGCCCGCCCTGGCCAGGGGCGCCAGGCCGTTCGCGGCAAACGGTACCCGCGGTTAGGGAGGACCGGGGACCCACGAGGGGCA
>JBOGGK010000246.1:0-4174 GCA_050744045.1 Acidimicrobiales bacterium
GTGTTGTAGTAGACGCCTGGTTGTTCCTCCTCGAAGACCGGGACGACCATCACCGTGCCGAGCTCGCGGGCGAGGCTGCACATCAGCTCCGTGGTGGGCCCGCCGGGGACGGTCTCGGCGTAGGAGAAATAACTCGCATCCTGGACTTGGCAGAAATAGGGGCCGTAGAACAACTCCTGGAGGCAGGTCACCTGGGCGCCCTGGGCGGCGGCCTCCCGGGCCAGCTCTACGTTGGCCTCGGTCATCGAGGCCTTGTCGCCGGTCCAGGCGCTCTGGACTAAAGCCGCTCGCACGATCTCAGGCATTGGTGGTCCTCCTTGGTACAGACATGGTTGGTGCCGGGGCGCCGGCGTTCACCGAACCGAAAGCGTCCGCCAGCACGGCCAGGGCCTGTTCGGCCTCGGCGGGCGTCACCGACAGCGGTGGGGCGATGCGCAGCACGTTGCCGTACAGGCCGCCCCGGCCGACCAGCAAGCCCCGGGCCCTGGCCTCTTCGAGCGCCCGGGCGGCGGCCCGGGGGGCGGGCGTGGTCCCGCCCGGCTCCACCAGTTCCACGCCGATCATCAAGCCCTTGCCCCGGACCTCGCCCACGATGCCGAAGCGGCCCTGGAGCCGGCGCAGGCCGTCGAGTAAGAAAGCGCCCACGGACCGGGCGTTGGCCTGGAGGTCGTGGGAGAGCAGGTACTCCAGGTTGGCGAGGGCGGCCGCGGTGGCGACCGGGTTGCCTCCGAAGGTCGATATCGAGCTGGCCGTGAGCGAGTCGACGAGCTCAGGCCGCCCGGCTACCCCTGCGATCGCCACGCCGTTGCCGAGGCCCTTAGCGAACACGAGCGCGTCAGGGGTCACCCCGTGGGCCTGGAAGCCCCAGAAGTGCTCGCCCGTGCGCCCCCAGCCCGTTTGCACCTCGTCGGAGACAAAGAGGATGCCGTACTCGTCGAGGACCTCTTTCAATGGGGCGAAAAAGCCGTCGGGAGGGACGATGAACCCGCCGACTCCCTGTATGGGCTCGGCGATCAGGCAGGCGACGTCGCCGGCGGTGGTGGTCTCGATCACCTGGCGCAGGTCGGCGGCACAGGCGGCATTGAAGTCCTCGTCGGCGAGGTGGGCGAAGGGGCCGCGCAGGCGGTCCCCGTTGTGGAGGTAGCTCACCTGGAGCGGGCTGAAGCTCGATGCCGACCAGGAGCGGTTGCCGGTGACCGACATCGCCGTGAACGAGCGCCCGTGGTAGCTGTTGCGCAGCGCCAGCACCTGGTTGGAGCGCCGGGCGCTGCAGCACATGAGCAGCGCCGCCTCGATCGCCTCGGTGCCCGAGCTGACGAAGAACACCTTCGCTTCGGGGATGGCCGACAACCCGCTTATCTTCTCCGCCAGCTCCACCATGGGCCGGACCAGGTAAAGAGTAGAGGTGTGCAGGAGCCGGCCGGCCTGTTCCCGGATGGCCTCGACCACTTCGGGCACCGCGTGCCCGCTCATGGTGACGAGGATGCCGCCGAAAAAGTCGAGGTAGTCGCGGCCTTCGGAATCGGTCACCACGCAGCCCTTGCCTGACACCAGTTCGAGGGGCTCTTCGTAGTACAGCGAGAGCCACGACGGCAGCACCTTGCGGTGGCGGGCGAGCAGCTCGGAGGTGCTCATGGGGCGCTCGGCATCGGTTCGGGAAGCGCGGCCGGGCCCCCGGGCGCGCTAGGGTGCTCGGCCCCGGTGGCCCGAGGGCGGGGGGCGGAGACCCTGAAGGCGGCGCCGGCGGCGAGAGCCTCGTAGCCGGGCTTGATCACCCCGTTGATGAGCGCCAAGCGTTCGTCGAAGTCGTAAAAGGCGCTCTTCATGGCATTGATCGACAACCAGCGCAGGTCGCCCCAACCCCAGCCGAAGACCTCGGCGCAACGGGCCATCTCCGAAGTGAGGCTCACCCCGCTCATCAGACGGTTGTCGGTGTTTATGGTAACGCGGAACCCGAGACGGCGCAGCAAGCCGATCGGGTGGCCGGCGAGGCTGGCTACAGCCCCCGTGTGGACGTTGGACGTCGGGCACATCTCGAGCGGCACCCGGCAGTCGCGGACGTAGCTCGCCAGCCGCCCCATGGTGACGGCGCCGCCCTCGTGGAGGTGGATGTCGTCCGTGATCCGCACCCCGTGGCCGAGCCGCTCGGCGCTGCACCACTGCAGCGCCTGCCAGATCGAGGGCAGCCCGAAGGCCTCGCCGGCGTGGACCGTGGCGTGGAAGTTCTCCCGCTGGACGAGGTTGAAGGCGTCGAGGTGCAAAGTGGGCGGGTACCCGGCCTCCGGCCCGGCCACGTCGAAACCGGCCACCCCGGCGTCGCGGTAGCGCACCGCGAGCTCCGCGATCTCCAGGGAGCGGGCGGCGGTGCGCATGGCGGTGAGGAGCGCCCGGACGACGATCTGGTGGCCGCCCGCCCGGACCTGCGCCATGCCGGCCGAGACGCCGGCCAGCACCGCCTCGACTACAGCCTCCAAGCGCAGGTCGGCCTGGGTGTGCAGCTCGGGGGCGAAGCGGACCTCGGCATAGACGACCCCGTCTTCGGCCAGGTCCTCGACACATTCCCGGGCCACCCGCTCCAGGGCGGCCTGGGTCTGCATGACCGCTACCGTGTGGGTGAAGCCCTCCAGGTAGCGGACGAGGTTTTTCCTCGGCACCTCGGCCACGAACCAGCGGGCGAGCTCGCCGGGGTCCTCGCTCGGGAGGCCCCGGTAGCCGGCCGCGTCTGCCAGCTCGACCACGGTCGCCGGCCTGAGGCCGCCGTCCAGGTGGTCGTGGAGCAGGGCTTTTGGCGCCCGGCGCACCTGTTCGAGGCTGGGCGGCGCGGGATCCTGCATCGCCCGGAGGCTAACAACCGGGGCCCAGTTTGTTCAACCGGCCCGCCCGAGCACGAGCGGGCCGGGAGCGGCGGCAGGCGGGCCGGGGGTGATGGCCAGTGCCCCTTGGAGGGCCTGCTTGGCGCGCGCGAGCCGGGCCGGCTCGTCGGTGTGCAGCTCCAAGAGGGGCTGCCCTTTCTCCACCGCTTCGCCGGGCTTGACGAGGCAGCGCACGCCGGCGCTCGGGCTCACCGGGTCCTCCTTACGGGACCGGCCGGCACCGAGGCGCCAGGCGGCGACACCGACCGAGCGCGCTTCCAGCCGGGCGAGGAACCCGTCGCGCTCAGCCAGCACCGGCTCCACCAGCGACGCCGCCGGGAGCGGGGCGTCGGGGTCGCCCCCCTGGGCGCGTACCATCGCCCGCCACGCCGGGAGGGCGGAGCCGGCGGCGAGGGCCCGGGCAGGGTCGCCGGCCAGGCCGGCCAGCTCGAGCATCGCCCGGGCGAGGGCCACGGTGACCTCGACCAGGTCGGCGGGGCCGCCGCCCTCCAGGGTGCGCACCGCCTCGGCCACCTCCAAGGCGTTGCCGACGGCATGGCCGAGGGGGGCGTCCATAGAGGTGAGCAACGCCGCCACCTTCATGCCGTGCGCCTGGCCGAGGCCTACCATCGCCTCTGCCAGCTCGGTGGCCCGGGCCCGTTCGGCCATGAACGCTCCCGAGCCCACCTTTACGTCGAGCACCAGGGCGGAGGTGCCCTCGGCGATCTTCTTGGACATGATCGACGAGGCGATGAGGGGGACCGACTCCACCGTGGCCGTGACGTCGCGCAGCGCATAGAGCCTGCGGTCGGCCGGGGCGAGCGAGGCGCCGGCGGCGCAGATCACGCAGCCGACCGACTCCAGCTGGGCTCGCACCTCCTCGGCGCTGAGCTGCGAGCGCCACCCGGGGATGGACTCGAGCTTGTCGAGGGTCCCCCCGGTGTGGCCGAGCCCCCGCCCCGAGAGTTGGGGGACGGCGGCTCCCAAGGAGGCGAGCAGGGGGGCGAGCACGAGGGAGACCTTGTCCCCGACCCCGCCGGTCGAATGCTTGTCCACGCTCGGCCGGGACAGCCCCGAGAGGTCCATGACCTCCCCCGAGGCGACCATGGCCCCGGTCAGGGCGGCCAGCTCGCCGGGCGCCATGCCCCGCAGGTAGACGGCCATCAGCCAGGCCGCCATCTGTTCGTCAGGGACGGAGCCGGTGACGTAGGCGCCGACGAGCCACTCGATCTCCTCGCCGGACAGCTCGCCCCCGTCGCGCTTGGTGCGGACCAGGTCGACGGCGTCGTAGTGGATGGCCGGCCCGGCGGGCGGGGTCACAC